>CAJUGZ010000177.1 GCA_910585855.1 uncultured Lachnospiraceae bacterium
TGTCAACTCACCTTTTCACGCCTCAAACTCCTTGATTTTTCAAGGCTTAATCTAATGTATAGGGCATCAGTGCAAAATCTCTAGGCATCTATCTATTTGCAACCCGTTCCTTATCCCTTCTATACGTTTCCACTCCCTAACCTATCATTTTTGTACCATTCCTTCCACTTTTCTATCAAAGTCTAGGTCAAATTTTAGGTCAAATTTCAAAAGCAGATATTTCTTTTACTTTTTGGATATGGAATTAAATAAACTCCTCTTCCTCTCTTCCATGTAATAATAATTCTATAAAGCTATCCTTTTCTGGTATAATCTTTCCATTATCCACCTTTAACATATTTTCATACGCTACTACATTAATATCACGAACTGTACTATATACTCTGCCACCACCACTACTAGAATAAGTAAAACACACAGAATTTCCTTCCAGTTCACTTTGTATTTTATGTTCTAACTGATTAATGAATATATTACGCTTAAATACATATAACAATGGAAATAAAAATATCGGATCTCGTTTCACATTATTTCCTGTACTTGAAAGCACACATACTGTACACTTAGGACGTTTAATCATCAAATTTCCAATTTTTACACATCTTAATATTCCTTCTAATACGGATTCTTCCCCCACAGCAGTCCCTACTTTAGTACAAACAAATTTCCCATTCTCTCCATTAACAACTGGCAACTTTGCATGATATTTTAACTTTAATTCATGAAATGGTACAAAATCTAACTCTTTTAACTGTTCCTTCGTTACGTTCACATGGAAAGTATCCGCCCCACTATCTATGATACAGTCATAATCTGTAAAACCACATCTATCATTTAAAACACTCATCTCAGCAAGTAATTTATCACCCTTTGTAGCTGTATCTATTATAATTTCTCTCATAAAACATATCTCCTAAAATTCTTTACCCACGCATAACGCTCTTCTTCTGTTTTCTGATCGGTGTGTATTTTCTCTATTGTAGGAACTTCATATCCTGTCATTCTCCGTAATTTTTCAAGATCATCCTCCGGAAATACTTCTCCCTCAAATTCTCTCTTGATCCACTTATAAACTTTCGCTCCATTTGGTGGATATTGAAATGGAGTATCTCTACTTACTTGCACACACCATAACGTACAATTTGGATATTTTTCTAACAGTTCTTCCCATTTATGCCATTCTTCATCAAAGCCATAACCCCACTTCATTTCTAATTCACTTACACGTTCCACCATATCGTTTCCCTCACTTTCATAAAACTACAGGATTTTCTTTTTTTCATTTTATCATATCCATCTTGAAATTGCAAATGAGTGCTCTTTTTATACTAACTTATTTTCCCTTATTTTTACAATGAAACGACTTTTATCACCCGTCTATCATCCATGACAAATACACCCTATTTTTACTCATTCTTTTCCAACAAAATACCAGCTAAACTCTGTCATAAAAAACAGGTGCTTCTTCTCATTCCTGAAGTTCACACCTGTTTTTTCTAATTTTCTTTTACAACCCTTCTACAATCCCCTCTAATTCTGCCTGTATCTTAAAATTCTTTTTTGAAATATGGGTATAAACATCTATCGTTGTTTTGATACTGCTATGCCCCATCAAAACTTTTAAATCCTCATATCGAATTTTATTTTCCACTAATCTTGTACAAAAAGTATGCCTCCATACATGAGGGGTATGGGCTGGAATCACAACCGCTTCTCTTCCCTCTTCTTTCGCTCGTTTTGCCTCCCACTCATTCGCTCCCTGAAGTCAAGTCCTTTTATCTTGCTTCTTGATCACAAAATTCTTTTAATTTTTGTACATTCCATCTTCGGATTCTTCCAATACGAACTTCTGCTTTTGCCAGTTGTCCTATCTTTTCTGCGGTTCTTCTCCCACAAGAAAGAATTCGACACAATTCTTCTAGGTTCACCAATAAGACCAATTCTTCTTTTCTTGTATCTCTCATTTCTCTCCTCCTATCAACTACTTTCTTCTTTCATACTAATGGTATATCTTGCCAAATCCGGCAAGTTGTAATTTACCCAAATATACTCCTGTCCCACATCTTTCTGTTTTTTAACCTGACAAGTTTTTACTAAATCTTTCAGTTTATAACACTTCCAACCATACGGCAACAAGGAACGATCATAGAGATCCTCCTTTCCTTGTTCTTTATAACCACATAATAAAACTTTACACTGACAACTCCTTATTGTTTCTAAAAGCCTTCTTTGTTCATTATCTGGCAATTCACAAGCATACACCTTGTCGGCTCCTTTTCCTCTAAAACTTGCACGATAAGGCGGATCTGCCATTACAAATGCGTTCGGATTCTCTGCTATTTTTGCAATCAAATCAATCCCATCTCCATGAAGAACTTTCACCCCTTTCATCCGTTCATAAACATGAGGCAGATGAAATAAGATATCTTTCTGATAGGAGTAAGTATCTGGATAGGTACTACGACAAAATCCTTTTCGAGTGGCATTAAAACTTTGCGTAATCAAAATATAAACCTTCTCTGCTCGTTCCACTTCACTGAGTCCCTTGTAGCCATTTTTTCTATGCCGCTCGGCTTCCTGATAAACCTCAAACGAGCAGAGGAAGAGGGGAGAGAAGCCATTATATTACCAGTACATACTCCTCATGTATGGCGACATACATTTTGTACCAGATTAGTAGAAAGTGAAATTCGTTATGAAGAATTAAAGGTACTGATGGGTCATAGTAGTATTAAAACAACGATAGATGTGTATACACATATTAAGCAAGCCAATCAGAAAGTTTATTCGAAGTTAGAAGGAATTGTGGGAGGTTTATAAAAAAGAAAAAATGAAACAATAAAAAACAGGTGCGGACTTCAGGAAAGGGAAAAAAGCACTTGTTTTTGAGTAAAGTGTGAATTTGCAATTTTTGATAAAATATGGTATAGTAAAAAAAGAAAGATAGGTTAGAAATAGGATAGTTTAGGGAGGTTTTTTCATGGAAATGGTAAAGGGAAAAGGGAAAGATACAAAGTGGCATGATTGGAAAGAAATTGTGAAATTATATCCGAATTGTTATGTTTGTTTAGTCAATAAAGATACGGGAAAAGGACCTAGTTTAGAGTATCCACCAGAAGGAGGAAAGGTATGGTATTGGAATCAAGTGGATGGAGGAGATTATGAGCCAATCGAAGATGATCGATTTCTAGAGGAATTGACAAAAGAATATAACTATGAGTGTACATTAGAAATGCATAATACAAATATTCAAACAGAGAAAGAGTATTATTCTCGAAACAGAGAGGATACTGAGTTATTATGGAAGCTATTCAATTGAATTTTAAATATAATAAAAAATTACTTTCCAAAATACACTTAAAAATAGCGAATGATAAAATAAAGAAAGGACTAAATTATGATTGTGTATTAGATTCTGGTGCAGAAACTTTATATTGTATTGTATCAGAAAAGGAATTATACGCATTTGAAACTGTTCCATTTTATGAGTTAAATGTATCATTTGCAGCTAGTAAATTTTCTAAATATGATAAAGGAATGGGAAAGTTTTTGAAAGCAAGTGTTACGAATGCAACAGAAATGATTGAAGCAGTAAAGTGTGTGATACGTAGCGTAGTGATAGGAAATTTTATTTTGTTTCATGTACCTTGTTTATTTTATGTGGTAAGTGAGGAAAAATTGAATTTGATTAAAAGGTATCAAGCAGATTATAGATTTCTGTTTCCACTTTTAGATTTAATTAAAGAGGAAGCAGAGATAAAGATGAAAGAAGAGTGCATTGTGATTAAAAATGTAAATCCTGTTTATCGTTATCAATATAATTAAAATGGAACTGGTGTAGAGTGTGTAAATAGAGATAGATTTGTTCAGTTTACAGATGATGTATTATGCATAATTGAGAATATAGAAAATGAGATTTCTATAGAGAATGATATAGAATGAACAAACAAATAGAAAAAATTTTATATTATAAAAAATGGAAAGAGAAAGGAAAAAGACATCTGATTTTAAAATTTGACACAAGATTTGACACAAATTTTTGTACAAAAGGTGTACAGAACGGTATGGAAATGGTAAGAGAAAGAAAGGGAAAACATAGGAAATATAAGGAACGGTACTGGAATGGTGTGGATACCTAGAAATTTTGCACTGATGCCTTATACATTAGATTAAGGCTTCAAAAATCAAGGTTTTCAGGTAATGGAAAATGATTTGACACAAGTTTTTGAAAGAAAGACGAATCACTTAGCGGTGGTTCGTCTTTTTTAATTTTAAGATGGTGCTATGAGGTAGTATTATTTTTATTGCTTTTCTTTGGGCTGTATATAGGATTTAATGAAGTTTTTTTTCTAATTCTATCATATAGAAACTAATCATTAAATGAAGTCTGGTATTGTAGTCTTCTAAAGAGATTCCAGTTAGTTCTTCAATTTTATTAATTCGGTAAAGCAGAGAGTTTCGGTGGATATGAAGGGCATGGATTGTATTGGAGGTATGGCATAGGCTGGTGATATAACATTTTAAAGTTTCTAAGAAATTGGAAGAATGTTGTTTGTCATATTCCTGCAGATAAGTAATGGCAGGTGACAGATAGTTGCAGGAGGACATTTCCATTACACGGGGTGTTAAAATGGCAGGAAGATAGTAATCTTTATAGTCATAAAGCTGCTGTTCTTTATGAAACATTGTACCAAATTCAAGGGCGTATTCTGCCTGAGAACGATATTTGGTGGTATCAGTTAAATGGTAAAACAGAGCACTGATACCACAGTGTACATGAAATTTTCCAAGCAGTTCTTTTAAAGATTTTCTTAAATAGGTTTGAGTATCCGGGTTTGTTACGCTATGGTGATAAAATAAAATATAAAGGATATTATTTTGAATAATAGCAAGTTGGTATGGGGTAAGAGTCTGCACTACTTTCTGAATATAGGAAAGTACTTGTTTTTCTTTTAGTTCTGGTTTATTAACGGCAACAATCTGATAAGGAGCATCCAGTGAAAGATGTGTGCGTCTGCACCAGAGATCAAGTTGATTTTGTGTATGAATACAGTCTTTAAAAAGTGCGCCGATAAATGCTTTTTGATGAACAGCTTCCATACTATTTTCAGAATTGCTGTTTCCATAGAGAACCGAACAGGCCTTTTGAATAATTGACATTGCTGTCATACGTTCTTCTGTAATACCATTTTTTGGACATTGCATTACAATATAGCCTTCAAGAATATCATTAATACGAATGACACCTACTATTTTCGGAAAGTCGGAAGTAGCAGCTCCCCAGTCGATGACATAGGGCTGTGTATGTTCCATTGCGGACTGCATAATGCCTTCCTCATATAAACGAACAACCATATCGGTTTCATATCTTGGATGATCCAGAAGATAATCCCAATAGTAATCACCAGTTTTCTTTTTTGGAGTAATGGCCTGAACCGTATAAGTGATATCCGTAATAGAAATAGGAATTCCAATAATTTCATGACAGATATCGGTTAGAAGCTGCATATTTCGGGTAGGAAGGATATCTAATATTTTTTGGTACAGCGTTAAAAAGTCAATCATAGAAGAGATACTCCTTTCGTATTTTTTCCTATAGTATTCTAGTCACAATTTTACTCCAATATTTTATAAAAAAAAAGAGTAAAATAAAGATTATTTATGCAAATGCACAAAAACAGCAGATATTTTTTGGGCGTGTGAATGTTGTAGATTTGGCTTTGGCGGGATATAATCAAAGTGTAGTTTGCAAATAGGATGGATGACAAAGGAAGAAGGTAAGAAGAAATGGGATACGAAAAATTATTTACACCTTTCAAAATCGGAACGATGGAAGTAAAGAATCGTTTAGTGATGTCCCCTATGGGAACAAATTCTTCTTTTACAAACGGAAGAAAAGATGCACAAGAGATCGATTATTTTACAGAACGGGCAAAAGGCGGCGTTGGAATGATTATATTGGGCTGTCAGATGCTGAATGAACAAATTGCACAGGGATCGATGGAAGGCTATTTAGATACTTATACAGTACTTCCATCTTTGACATCTATGTGTGATAGTGTACATCGGTATGGAACAAAAATTGTATGCCAGATCAGTCCCGGAACCGGACGAAATGCATTTCCAGATACCTATGGAAACCCGCCGATTTCGTCTTCTGCAACTCCTTCTGTATTTAATCCTGATATACTGTGTCATGAATTAACAGTAGAAGAAATTCAGAAGATTATGGAGGGATTTCGATTTGCGGCAGGTGTGGCAAAGGATGCCGGTTTTGATGCGATTGAAATTCACGGTCATGCGGGTTATCTGATTGACCAGTTTATGTCGCCGGTATGGAATAAAAGAACGGATGAATATGGCGGATCTTTAGAAAATTTGGCGAGATTTCCAAGGGAAATTATTCGGGCAATTAAGAGTGCAGTAGGGGATCAGCTTCCAGTTTTATTCCGTATTTCATTAGATCATCGATTTGAGGGCGGACGTACGTTAGAAGAGAGTATGAAACTGATTCAATTATTAGAGGAAGAGGGAGTTGATGCATTAGATATTGATGCAGGGTGCTATGAAACATTGGATTATATTTTCCCTCCTTCTTATCTTGGTGAGTCCTGCATGTCTTATGTATGTGAAGAGGCAAGAAAACATGTTCATGTTCCGCTGTTGAATGCAGGAGCACATAATCCAGATACCGCATTAGAATTGATTACATCTAAAAATGCAGATTTTGTGATGATGGGACGTGCATTGATTGCCGATCCAGAACTTCCGAATAAATTGATGGAAGGACGCATCGAAGATATCAGACCTTGTCTGCGCTGCAATGAGTATTGTATCGGGCGGATTTGGAATCGTCATACAAAGCTAAGCTGTGCCATAAATCCGCAGGCAATGGAAGAGGTTAGATTTGAGATAAAGAAAACCGATTCTCCAAAGAATGTAGTAGTAATCGGCGGCGGTCCGGGTGGTATGGAAGCGGCAAGAGTAGCCGCAATAGAAGGGCATAATGTAACATTATTTGAAAAAAATGATAGACTTGGCGGTGTAATGGGCGATATTTGTACAGCAAAGTTTAAAGAAAATATTAAAAAACTTACTGCTTATTATAAAACGCAGCTTGATAAACTCGGAGTAGAAGTAAAATTAAATACAGAAATAACAGGAGAAGAGCCGATTCTTGCAGAATGTGACAGAATTATAATTGGCTGTGGTGCAAAGCCTTTTATCCCTCCGATTACCGGAATTGATGGAAAAAATGTAATTACTGTATTAGATGCACATAGAAATCCAGAATTGATAAAAGGAGAACATATTGTAGTCTGCGGCGGTGGTGCTTCCGGCTGTGATTGTGCATTGGAACTGGCTTCTGAAATGGGAAAAAAGGTAACGATTGTGGAAATGCTTCCAGAGTGTGGGAAAGATGTGTTCTTTGTTAATAAGATTTCTTTATTTGGGGCATTAGCAGAGAATCAGGTACAGATTTTAACCAATACAAAAGTAGTATCAATCGACGAAACAGGACTGACAATCGAAAAAGAAGATAAGAGTCAGGAAAAGCTGGCAGCGGATACCATTATTTCAGCATTTGGCATGAAGGCAGATCTAACAGTAGTAGATTCTATAAAAGCGAAGTATCATATAAAGACACGAGTAATTGGTGATAGTAATAAGCTTGGCAAAATTGGTGAAGCAGTCAGAGATGGATTTTATGCAGCGATAAGTTTGTAGGGTGGAGGACGCCGAAAGCCGAATGACATTCTATTCCGGGCTTGCTTGTGCTTAGCATTTCTTATTTTCGCATAGCGGACACTAAGACGCTAAAATACAGCAACACAGCGTCTAAGTGCCGACGGGAAATGATGACCCTGCATAGAATGTCGTTCGGTTTTCGGCTGTGTATTCCAGACGGAAAAAATTATAGCAAATGTTATAAAAGATTCTGATAAAAAAATTGTAAGAAATAGGACAGCAGTATTAAGAAATTTTATATAGAAGAAAAAAGGAGATAGAAAAAATGTTTGATTTGACAGGCAGAGTAGTTGTGGTTTCGGGTGCTTCTTCTGGATTGGGTGCTCAGATGGCAAAGGGATTTGCAGCTCAGGGAGCAGATCTTGTGATTACAGCCCGCAGATTGGAAAGATTAGAAGCATTGGCAGAGGAAATTCGAGGAATGGGTGTAAAATGTCTTCCTCTTAAATGTGATGTAACCGATTCGGCTATGGTGGATCAAGTGGCAGCAGAGGCTGAAAAGGAATTTGGAAAGATCGATGTTCTTGTAAATTGTGCCGGTTCTGCTAAAAATGCAGGTGTGCTGAATATGACAGATGAGGAGTGGGATTTTACAATTTCAACAGATATGTCAAGTGTATTTTATGTGACACGTGCATTTGCAAATATTATGAAAAAACATAACTATGGGAGAATTATCAATATTGCTTCTATGTATGGATTAGTAGGAAATACGGCATTAGATACGGTGGCATATCATGCTTCAAAGGGTGGTGTTGTAAACTTTACCAGAGCAGTTGCAGCGGAACTTGCAAAATATAACATTACCTGCAATGCAATTTGCCCGGGTTATTTTGCAACAGAACTGACAGAAGAAACATTGAAAACGGAATCTTTTACGGCGTATATGAAAGCAACTGTTCCGCTTGGACGTTATGGAGTAGAGGGTGAATTAAATGCAGGAGCAATTTTCCTTGCAAGTGATGAGGCATCCTATGTAACAGGTGTGATTCTTCCGATTGATGGCGGATATACTGCGGTTTAGTGAAAAAATATTAATTTATGATATGGACTGTCCTATAGAGTATGGGGCAGTCTTTGATTTTTTGGGGAAGGGGACGCTAGATTCGAAAACGATGGGCATCCTGCTGTTCCGATTTCCAAAAAGCAAGAAGTTCTAGGACTTCTGCCTTTTCCTT
>CAJUGZ010000178.1 GCA_910585855.1 uncultured Lachnospiraceae bacterium
CTTCATTCCAAAATACATACACATTTGCATATTCTGCCACACCTTTGAACCAATTCACATCATGTGTAGCAGAAAGTGCAGCCATGGCTTTTTCCCCGTAATCTTTCACATTGACTTCTCTAAAATTCCTGACAATCAGATTGACAATTTCCTCTGCATCTTCTTCCCGATAAGGCTTAACAATGACTTCTTTACCATTTAATAATTCCATAAAAAAACTCCTTTCCAAACAAAAAAATACACTAAACATACAATATGTCCAGTGCACTCCTAAAACTATCGGTCATACAAACACTCTATAAAAATTACGACTTACACCTACCGATTTATATGCACAGACATATCAGACCTACCTATGTAACTGTGCATCCAATCAAAACACAATTACTTCTAAGTACGTCTGTAATACATATACATATAGCCCATTGTAAAATGTAAGTTCTGCATTTTCATGTTCTCCTAAACTTTTTTAAAAACTTACCATAATTCTATTTATATGTCAAGAAATATTTTTAAAACCCTTCAATAAGTCTTTTGGATAGAGGATATTAGATTCGAAAAAGGACGCCAGATTCGAAAACGGTGGGCAGCCTGCTGTTCCGGTTTCGAATCTGGCTGTTTCTTGACTCCGAAACAAAAAAAGAATTGTATCCAAACGTTGCTGAAAACTTGTTCTGTAATAATACATCGTTTCTACCGCAATCCAACCAACAGCGAGAGGCGGTTTGCTCCTATCCTTTGCCTGCGACTTCGGAGAACGATTAGAAAGTCTTGGGCTTCTGTGAAACTACCTAGAATTTTTTGCATATCCTGCTCCCATGCAGGGTATGCAAAAAAAGGGGCGTGTTTAGCCCGGATGATAGGAAAGAGGATGTCTTATAGCTGGTAAAATCCTTCCTTACACCCGATTCGTTTCGACTGCCATGAGGGCGAATTGCGCCCCGGTTCGTCCGGTTGAATGAACTGAAATCAGAAGCCGTAGACTTTCTTATCGTTTGGAGTGGAGCAAGCAAAGGATAGGAGCAAACCGCCTCTTGCGTCCGGTGAAAGCAAACCCTTTCCGGCAGAAATACACAGCCAAACTCCAAAAGAAAGTCTACACAAAAGCACCAGAGAAAATGCTAAACAAAAGCAGGCTCGAAGTAAATTTTTTATTTCCTAATCCGCTTTAAATGAAACTGTTCTACCAATAATTTCATCTTTTCTGCCTGCTGCCGAAGCTCCTGACTAGACAAAGCACTTTCCTGTACCGTAGCGGCATTTGTCTGTGTTACAGTAGAAATTGCTGCAATTTGCTGATTGATATAATTCGAATCCTCTGCCTGTTCCTGAGAATCCGATGCAATTTTTGTCATCAATCCCTGTACTACATTATTTTCCTCTACAATCGCTGTCAATGCTTCTGCTGTATCCCTTGCAATCTGATTTCCTTTCCGCACTGCCTGAAGGCAATTTTCAATCAACTCCTGTGTCGTATCTGCAGACTCTCCCGACTTCTGTGCTAACCTGCGAACTTCATCTGCTACAACAGAAAATCCCTTTCCTGCTTCTCCTGCCCGAGCCGCCTCTACTGCAGCATTTAAAGCCAATAAATTGGTTTGAAATGCAATGTCATCTATACTTTTAATAATCTTTTGAATACTGTCAGAAGCCGTTGAAATATCACAAATTGCTGCAATCAACTCCTCCATCTTTTGTTTCCCAGTATCAATATATTGTTTTGTCTGTATTGCACAATCCCTTGCCTGATCTGCACTTCGAGAGTTTTGCTGTGCCTGCTCTGAAATACTTTCCATACGCTCCGCTACATCCTGAACACTTGCTGCCTGCTGCACAGTAGCAGATGCTAATTGCTGAAACCCATCTGATACCTGCTCTGCTCCAAAAGACACCTGTTCTGCTGCCTGATTAATCTGCAGCAATGTTTGATTCATAGAGGAAACAATAACAGCCAAGGAAGTCTGTACCTCCTGAAACTCTCCTACATAAACGGTTTCTGAGCCAACCGCAAAATTCCCATTCGCCATTTCATGAAGCTGTCGTGATACATCCTGAATATAACTTTTTAACTTGTCTTGTGCATAGTCCAATTTCATAGCAGTCTGTCCAAATTCATTTCTGGATCGAATATCCAAAGACTGTGAAAAATCACATTTTGCCATCCGTTCTGCAAGTCCTTGTATCTTCTTCAAAGGTTTGGTCACTACTCGGGCAAATATCACAGAAGCCACAACCGACACCACTAAAGTTACTGCCATACAAAGATTTGTCATCTGCAGCTGCAGGCGCAGTTCTTCATCCAATATCTGTTTCTGTTCCATATAAGTCCGATCCATATCATCAATATAAACCCCTGTACTGACAATCCATCCCCAAGGCTCAAACAACATAGAATATGCTCTTTTTGGTGCAACAGTTACACCATCTGCCTTTGTATAATAAAACTCATTAAACCCGCCGTCTGCTGAATTTTGTACTGTCTGCATAATAGACTGAATAATCTTTACTCCATTCTGATCTTCTAGATCATACCGATTATCACCTTCCTGTTCCGGTAAAATAGGATGTGCAATCAATATATAATCCAAATCATCTATCCAAAAATAACCACTTCCGTCCTCTTCATAGCGAAGGGACTTTACACAATCAATCGCTTCCTGTTTTGCTTTTTCCTCCGTCCATTCTCCTGATAACTGCCGTTCATACATTCCCTGCAAAAGACTAATTACATTCTGAACCTGATACTTAACAGAATCATCATATCCGCCATATAATGTACTCCTATAAGTTCCTAATGATGTCTGAATTTGATTTCTCATCCGTTCTCTGGCTGTCAGCCCGATTATAGATACTGCTATTGTCACAATTACAACATTTACCAGTATCAGCAGTGTTTTTACACTTCTCATCTCGTACCTCCTAATATGTAAACTAATTTTAATCTATCACAAAAAATAAAAATAATCAATCATAGCTTCCATATATTTCCATATATTACTCTAACTGTCTAACCCTAACAAATTCCTGCAAAAAATCTTTTCCATAATATTCCTTTTAGAAGACACTTTCACACTACAACAAACCTTTTATTATTTATTATAGTTTTTTCATTCTGAAATACACAGCCGAAAGCCGAATGGTGTTCTATGCAGGGTCATCATTTTCCGTCGGCACTTAGACGCTGTATTTTAGCGTCTTATGTGTCCGCTACGAGAAAATGCTAAGCGCAAGCGGGCTCGGAATAGAATTCCATTCGACTTTCGGCATCCCCCATCATCCAACTTCAAAAAATATAAATATCCACTGCAGCATAAAATGGTTTCACAAAATCTTTATAAATTTTCTAGTGCAGAATTTTATTCTTGTGTTATAATAAATTATATTTCTGGTATAATTTCCAGCAAAAAGAAAAAAGAAAGGTAGAATTCATATGTCATTAAAAAATAAAAGCGAACACACCCCCGTTCAGTCAGAAGAACCTCAAGAAGAAAAACCTTCCCTAAAAGGCTTACTAATTGACTTAATCGAAGTAGTAGGAACTGCATTAGTTCTTACATTTATCCTGCTGATCTTTATACAGCCAAGCATTGTAGACGGCCGCTCTATGTTTCCTACTCTGCATGACAATGACAAGCTGCTCCTCTGGAAACTTGGATCTATCGATCGCAATGATATCGTTGTATTTGATTCTCACGATATGGAAAATAATAAATACGTAAAACGTGTTATCGGTATCGCCGGAGATGAAATCACTATTAAAGACAGTGTTGTCACTATAAACGGCACTGTTCTAAATGAAACCTATATCAATGAACCTACTTTTAATGGAGATGTTTCCCTGACCGTACCAGAAGGAGAAATCTTTGTACTAGGAGATAACCGAAATCACAGCAATGACAGCCGAGCATTCGGAACAGTAAAACTAAATGATGTTGACGGAAAAATGGTCTTTAACCTAAATGGATGGATTCGCTCCATTTTCCATTAAATTCATTCTTTTATGTATTTTTCTAAGAACTTTTTTAGGACACGCAGGCGCTAGAAAGCGCCTTTTGTGTCTACAATTCTACCCGTCCGTCTAAAGCACGCAAAAGTGTAATCTCATCAATATACTCTAAATCTCCCCCAACAGGTACACCACTGGCAATTCGAGTAACTTTAATTCCAGTAGGCTTTACTAATTTACTGATATACATTGCCGTAGTTTCTCCCTCCAAGCTGGAATTTGTAGCAATAATCACTTCTTCTACTGTTTCCTCTGATAGACGCTTCATCAGTTCTTTCAGCTTAATATCATTTGGTCCAATCCCAAGCATAGGGGAAATCGCTCCATGCAGTACATGATAAAGCCCCTCATACTTTCCGGTTTTTTCATAAGCAGCTAAATCCCGTGGATTTTCTACTACCATAATTGTCTTTTCATCCCGTTTTGTACTGCTGCAGATTGGGCACAGCTCCTGATCGGTCAAAGTAAAACACTTTTTGCAATACTGTACATTTTTCTTTGCCTCAGAAATTGCACTTACCAATGTATTTACCTGCTCCTGCGGCATATTTACAATATGAAAAGCCAGTCTTTGTGCCGATTTATTTCCAATTCCGGGAAGTGATGACAGTGTTTCTATTAGTTTTGTAATCTGACTGCTATAGTAATCCATAATTAAAACAATCCACCGCCCAGTCCGCCCAAACCTCCGGTTACTTTTGCCATTGAGCTCTGGCTGTCTTCTTCACACTGACGGATTGCCTCATTTGTAGCTGCAACAATCAAATCCTCTAACATTTCAATATCATCTGGATCTACCACTTCTGGGGAAAGTGTCACTTTCGTTATTTCTTTTTTCCCGGAAATCGTCACCTCTACTGCACCGCCGCCTGCTTTTGCTGTATACTGTTTTTCTTCTAATGCTTTCTGTATTTCCTCCATTTGACGCTGCATTTTTTGTGCCTGTTTCATTAAATTATTCATATTGCCCGGCATACCGCCCGGAAATCCACCATGTTTTGCCATATCTACTCCTCCTGAATCTCTATTCCAATATTTTTTTGTGCTGTCAGAAAGATATTTTTTGTTTCATCTTCCTTACAAATCAGCTTTATATCAACCTGTATTTCCTTTCCTATTTTTTGAGAAAGAAGTGTTCCAAGCTGTTCTCTTTTCTCCTGTGTATTTAATAATCTCTCTGTTATATCATCTGTTAATACTACCAAAAGACGATTCTCTCCTCCTGCCTGAAAATGTGCCTTTTTCAAATAGTTTGCCATAGGCTGCCCTATCTCCTGAATCACTTCCGGCATGACATTAACCGCCTGCTGCACTTCCTGCGGTGCTGCCTTTGCAAATTCTTTCTCCTTTGGCATTTCCTGCTCTGATTCTACAGAGTTGTCTTCTTTTTCCTGTACTGCCTGCTTGGCAGAAACCAGCACCCCTTCTTCTAATTTTTTCTCCAATATCGACAGACGATGCAAAACAGCATCATAACTTTGCTCCATCATCGGTTTTGTCAGTTTAATCAATGCAATTTCTATTAAAACTCTTTTCTGAGAAGAATATTTAATCTGACTGGTTAATTCCGAAAATATCCGAATATAGCGCATTAAAACTTCTGGTGCAATCATCTTTGCCTCCTCTTGTAAAGCAATTCGATTGTCTGTCGATACATCCAATATCTCTTCTACCTGTTCTGCTGTCTGCACCAGCAGAAGATTTCGCATATACCAAGTAAAATCAATGGTAAACTGACCAAGTTCCCTTCCCGACATCACCAATTCTTCCAACTGCCGGATACATCCTAGTGTATCATCTGCGATAATTTTCCGCAAGAGTTTGCTAAATACTTCTGTATCCACTGCACCCAAAACCTCTAACACCTTATCATAAGTCAAATCCTGATTCATATAAAAAGCAAGACACTGATCGAGTAAACTCAATGCGTCACGAAAAGAGCCATCCGCTGCCTTTGCGATATAACGGATGGCTTTTTCTTCCACGTTTATCTGTTCTATCTTCATCAGCTCCATTAAACGCTCTGTTATCGTCTGAATGGAAATACGTTTAAAATCATATCTCTGACAACGTGATAAAATGGTAATCGGAATCTTATGTGCCTCTGTGGTTGCCAAAATAAAGATTACATAGGAAGGCGGTTCTTCTAATGTCTTTAACAGCGCATTAAATGCTCCTATCGAGAGCATATGAACTTCATCAATAATATAGACCTTAAATCGTCCCTCCGTCGGCGAATATTGTACTTCTTCCCGAATTTCCCGAATATTATCTACTCCATTATTGGAAGCAGCATCGATTTCGATTACATTCATAGAAGCCCCTGCCTGCACCGCCCTGCAGCTCTGGCATAGATTGCAGGGGCTTCCGTCTTCCTTTGGATGTTCGCAATTTACTGCCTTTGCAAATAGTTTTGCTATTGTTGTCTTTCCCGTACCCCGTGTTCCGCAAAGCAGATACGCATGTCCGATCCGATCTGCCAATATCTGGTTCTTCAGCGTAGTAACAATATGATCCTGCCCTTTTACATCTTCAAAGCAATCCGGTCGGAACTTTCTATATAAGGCAGTATAAGACATAGCTTTTCATCCTTTCCCTTTATTTCTTAAATTCTATCTCCCTATTTCCTACTTCATAGGAGCATCACCAAAGCAAATCCCAATCAATTTTGCTTCTTTTACAATAGAACTATCCGGCTGAATCATTTTTAACTTGCCGGCAACGTCTTTTAACGGAACTCGAACAATTTCATTATTTTTTACACATGCCATATTGCCAAAATCGCCGTCTATAATCATCATTGCTGCTTCTGCACCTAATCTGGTGGAAAGCACCCGATCATATGGACAAGGCTCTCCGCCCCGCTGCATATGTCCCGGAACGGTAATACGAATTTCATCTCCAGTCTGTTCTTGAATCCGATGTGCAATTTCATAGGAAACACTTGGATACTGCCAATCCTTTCTTTTTTCTTTAAATGCCTTTTTCGAAAGTTTTGCATCTTCCTCTGATATAGCACCCTCTGCCACTGCCAAAATAGTAAAACGCTTACCCGCCTTTTTCCGTTTATTGATAGCATCAATTACATAATCAATATTATACGGAATTTCTGGTATCAGAATAATATCTGCTCCTCCAGCAATTCCGGCATGAAGAGTCAGCCATCCTACTTTATGTCCCATTACTTCTACAATAAAAACACGTCCATGAGAAGCCGCTGTTGTATGAATACAATCAATCGCATTCGTTGCAATATTTACAGCACTTTGAAATCCAAATGTCATATCCGTTCCCCAGAGATCGTTATCAATCGTCTTTGGAAGTGCAATTACATTTAACCCTTCTTCTCTCAATAAATTCGCTGTCTTCTGGCTGCCGTTTCCGCCAAGTACAACCAAACAGTCCAAACGAAGCTGATAATAAGTATGCTTCATTGCCGCAACCTTGTCAAGCCCGTTTTCGTCTGGATCTCTCATCTGCTTAAATGGCTGTCTTGAACTTCCTAAAATTGTTCCGCCTTCCGTCAGGATACCAGAAAAATCAGAAGATGCCATCTTGCGGTATTCCCCGTAAATCATCCCTTTATACCCTTCCAAAAAGCCATAAATCGTAATATCTTCTACGTTTTCATATAACGCTTTTGCAACTCCACGCATAGTTGCATTTAAACTCTGGCAGTCCCCGCCGCTTGTCAACATACCAACTCTCATTGAAATATCTCCCTCCGTTTTTAATTTGCCTCTTTTCAGCTAATTCCATTATAAACCTTTTTGATACGAACCTCAATATTTTATAAAGCAAAATTTTACCTAATTTTTTTTGTCTTCAAAAATAAATCTTTTCATAAAACCTATAATATCACAAAAAAAGGACTGATAATTCACGGTTATCTGCCGCTTTTATCAGTCCTACAAAAAAGAGGAAGGATATGAAATTACTGCATTCGCAGTTCTATGTAAAACAAGCAATCTCTCTTGCTTTGTACGATATTATCATACGAAATAATTGTGTCCAAAGTTTGTCTGACTTCTAAAAAACCTCTAAAGTCTTTCTAAAAAAAATTCATGTAAATCTAAAATCAAAATCCGTGCGTCCTGCTTCGAGGATGCCTCATAAGCGTTACCCCGACAGTTAGCTCGGCTCAGGCACCCTTACGGCACACAAGAGCTTCCACTTAGTGCTGCTCCATTCCTGACCTGACACGGTTCATGGATTCCTGTTGCGTAAGACCCAAACTTCATCGCCACTTATCGGGGGCAGCCCTACAAGGACACCCCCTAGGCCGGACATCACCCCCACTAAAGCGGATTGTAGGTACAGGGCACCGCTAACTCCCCGGCTGCACGGATTCTAGAATTGTATCATAGAAGTTATCATCTGTCAAGCAATAATCCGCTTCCATCAAATAAACTTATATACGGAAAATTTTTATAAAATGACCCAGTAAATTTATCCTGCTTCTATCTTTCATTCGGCTTTTGGAGATAGAATAGGATGCTACCAGAAAAGGTTGGCTTTCACCGGACGCAAGAGGCGGTTTGTTCCTGTCCTTTGCCTGCTCCACTCCAAACGGTAAGAAAGTCTAGGGCTTCTGATTTCGGTTCACCCAGCCGAACGAACCGGGGCGCAATTCGCCCTCACCACAACCGGAACGAAACGGATGTAAGGAAGGATTTTACCAACCATAAAACATCCTCTTTCCCTATCCTCCGGGCTAAACACGCCCCTTTTTTTGCATACCCTGCATGGGAGCAGGATATGCAAAAAATTCTAGGTAGTTCCACAGAAGCCCAAGACTTTCTAACCGTTCTCCGAAGTCGCTGGCAAAGAACAGGAGCAAACCGCCTCTCGCTGTTGATGGAATAGCGGTAGAAGTTATATTTTATTACAGGACAAGTATTCTGCAAAGTTTAGACAT
>CAJUGZ010000179.1 GCA_910585855.1 uncultured Lachnospiraceae bacterium
TGGATGAACCGAAATCAGAAGCCCTAGACTTTCTTACCGTTTGGAGCGGAGCAGGTAAAGGATAGGAGCAAACCGCCTCTCGCGTCCGGTGAAAGCCAACCCTTTCCAGCATTCCCCTATGAAGAATTAGATTAAAGTTATATCTCGTTTGTACTGCTTTCTTCTGGTACTGCATTTACACGGGTGATAACCATTTCAACTGTCTGTACTTCACCGGTATTCATCAAAACTTTTAGTTCGGATCGAAGGTAGGAATTTCCGTCTTCTGTATAGTAAGAATCATCTGTAAAGGTTTCTACAATATATCGTTCAGGAGTATTTTTTATGGTTACTACTTCTCCAGTGGATAAAGTAAAGACTGCATCTGGAATAGGAATATCTGGGTGATAAATAGTTGTATTTAAAGCACCTGTTTCATTGGAAGAATCCGTATGTTCTTCTGTTATTTCAGAAGAAATAAATTCTGTATTTGATTCAGAGGAAGTTTCTTCATTAGAAGTTTCCTCTGTTGAAGTTTCTGCAGAAGAAGTTTGGGATTGCTCAGAAGATGCTGTTTCAGAAATTTCTTCTGTTTGAGTTTCTTTGGTGGTTGTTTCTGCAGGCGCAGTAGTTTCTTCTGTATTTTCTAGTACAGTAACGACCATAAAACTTTTTACAGTATGTCCCATATAGTCAAAAGTATAATATACAGTATAACTGCCGGGTGTAAAACGATCTACGCTGGAGGAATTGATAGAAACCATACTTTTTTTAAGATCCATATTTTCTACTGATTCAATCGCACTCATATAGTCAATTTCTGAACCGGCTGTAATAGTAATGTTATTTAAATTTACTTCAGGAGCATTTTCTAAAGCAGCCGTTGCTGGTGCTTGTGTGGGAGGATTAGAAGTCGTATAGTTGGAATGATTATTGGAAGAGTGGTTATTAGAAGAATGGTTATTTTTAGAATGGTTTTTATTGCCGCATCCAATAAGAAGAATCATGCTGCATATTGCTAGTATTATAATATAACATTGTTTTTTTTTCATAATGCTCTCCTTTCTGTACTTAAAATATGAATCAATACGCTTATTAAGATATAAAAAACTATAATCCGGCTTTCCATATATATGCTTCTTTCAACAGGCGTTCTATCAATTCTTGTTTCCCTGCTGTATAACTTTTTCGGTTATCTGAAAATTGCGATGCCAATTTTTTTTTACAAGTATCGTATAGCATTGCCTTTTCAGGGTGACTGTTTAAATAATCTCGAAAATTGATATAGTTATTCCATTCTGTCCCATTCCATTTGACTACATGGATATGATGGGTACGGGTATCTTTTTCAAAATTGCCCATTATAAACAATAGTTGTCCCTCAACATCTTCTCCACGAAAAATAATGTTATGCTGCTTTAATAATTCAATATAAGGTAAAATATCGTTTTGATCATAAACGCCAACAACAATATCAATAATTGGTTTTGCATAAATAAAAGAAATGGCAGTGCTTCCAATATGCTGAATATCGACAGCAGTATTTCCTAAAATTTTTTTTAATACTTGAATTATATTTTTTGCATTTTTATCCCATTCCTCTTGATGGGATGTTAATTCTACGAATCCTCTTTTTAATCCTATCATAATATAGTTCTTCCTAAATAATAATACTTCTAGTTAATATCGTCAATCTATAAAAAATCCCTAATAGAAAAAATAAATTTCTAAATATTTCCTATTGTTTTATAGATTTTGTTGTTTCTGCTAGATTTAATAAAAAAGATACGGAATCTTTCTTATAAAAAATAAAAACTGTCATTGCTAACAGAAAAATTTATAAAAATCTTGGAAAAATCAGCAAAAAACCACTGAAAAAGTCATTGCCAAGCGTATACTGCTTGTGATATAATGCTATAATATGAGTGATTATGTGATGGGAAAAGGATTCCCACTATTAAGGAGGAAATAATAGAAATGAGCTTACAGGTAGAAAAGTTAGAAAAGAACATGGCAAAACTTACGATTGAAGTTTCTGCAGAAGAATTTGAAAAGGCAATTCACAGAGCTTATTTAAAGAATAAAGGTAAGATTAATGTTCAGGGATTTCGTAAAGGGAAAGTACCGCAGGCTGTGATAGAAAGAATGTATGGAAAAGAGGTTTTCTATGAAGATGCAGCAAATGATGTAATTCCGCCTGCTTATCAGGAAGAAACAAAGAACAGTGATCTGGTGATTGTATCACAGCCAAAGATTGATGTAGAGCAGATGGAAAAAGGAAAGCCATTTATTTTTACGGCAGAAGTTGCATTAAAACCAGAAGTTACGCTTGGCAATTATAAAGGAATTGAAGTAGAGAAAATTGATGTAGAAGTAACAGAAGAAGAGGTTGATAACGAAATCGATCGAGTAAGAACGCAGAATGGAAGAACAATAACAATAGAGGATCGGGCTGTTCAAAAAGATGATATGACAGTAATTGATTTTGAAGGTTTTGTAGACGGAGTGCCGTTTGATGGCGGAAAAGCAGAAAACTATGATTTAGTGATTGGTTCGGGTGCTTTTATACCGGGATTTGAAGATCAGTTAATTGGTGCAGAAATTGGAAAGGAAAAGGAGATTTCCGTTACTTTTCCAGAGCAGTATCATTCTAAGGAATTGGCAGGAAAACCGGCAACTTTTAAAGTAACCGTAAAAGAAATTAAAGTAAAAGAACTGCCGGAATTAGATGATGAATTTGCAAAGGATGTATCTGATTTTGATACATTAGAAGAGTATAAGGCAGATGTCAAGGCAAAGCTGTTAGAGAAGAAAGAAGACGATGCCTATGATGAAAAAGAAAATGCTGTTATTGATAAGATTATTGAAGCATCACAGATGGAAATTCCAGATGTTATGATTGATTATCAGGTGCAGGGAATGATGGATGATTTTTCAAGAAATCTGCAGATGCAGGGATTATCAGTAGAACAATATTTCCAATTTACAGGTTATACTCGGCAGAAAATGATGGAAGAGATGAAACCAAATGCACTAAAGAAGATTCAAAGCAGATTGGTATTAGAAAAGATTGTAGAAGTGGAAAATTTAACTGCGACACAAGAAGATATCGATCAGGAAATTGCAGATGCTGCTGCTGCCTATAATATGGAAGCAGACAAGCTGAGAGAATTTATGGGTGAAGCAGAGATGGAACAGATGAAGGTAGATATTGCTGTTCAGAAAGCAGCAGACTTAGTAGTAGAAGCAGCACAGGAAATTGAAAAATAAAAAATATTCTACTGGGAATGGGTTGTTAATTCAACAGTCCGTCTGTATTGCAGGCAGACTATTGGATTGCAACCGCACAGGTGGAAAATATTGTCCGATAAGTCTTTGTCAGAGTGATACAAGGCTTACCGGATATTGTCGTCAAAAGCCGAAATTAAAATAAAAGAAAATAAAAAGGGGAAGAAGCCTGTAAGAAGGGCAGAAAGGAGTGAATATGAGTTTAGTACCTTATGTCATTGAACAGAACAGCAGAGGAGAGCGGTCGTATGATATTTATTCCCGGCTGTTAAAGGATAGGATTATTTTTTTAGGCGAGGAAGTAAATGATGTCACAGCAAGCCTGACGATTGCACAGATGCTGTTTTTAGAGGCAGAGGACCCGGGGAAGGAGATTCAGCTTTATATTAATAGTCCCGGCGGTTCGGTTACAGCTGGGATGGCAATTTATGATACAATGAATTATATTAAATGTGATGTTTCAACTATTTGCATGGGATTAGCAGCAAGTATGGGAGCTTTTTTGTTGTCGAGCGGAGCAAAGGGAAAACGTTTGGCACTTCCAAATGCAGAGATTATGATTCATCAGCCATTAGGGGGGATTCCGGGGCATACACAGGCAACCGATATGAAGATTGTAACAGAACAGATTCTTCGCACAAAGGAAAAATTAAATCGCATTTTAGCTGCAAATACGGGAAAAGATATTTCTGTAATTGAACAAGATACAGAGAGGGATAACTATATGACTGCAGAGGAAGCAAAGGCATATGGATTGATTGATGAAATTATTGTGAGCAGATAGAAAAAGGACAGTCGCTGCCAAGGGCGGCGGCTGTTTCACTACAGAGAATCGTAGTGGCAAAAACCGTATGGAGGGAAAAGATGGCAGGGAGAATGGAAGATAAAAGAATGAGATGTTCTTTTTGTAATAAATCGCAGGATCAGGTCAGAAAGTTAATTGCTGGTCCAAATGGAGCATATATCTGTGATGAATGTGTAGATGTATGTGCCGATATTATTGATGAAGAATTAGACGAAGATTTAGATGATTCCAATGGCATTAATCTGATGAAGCCAAAGGAAATGAAAGAATTTTTAGATCAGTATGTAGTAGGGCAGGAAGAGGCAAAAAAAGTGCTTTCTGTTGCTGTATATAATCATTATAAAAGAATTATGTCTGGTAAGGATAATGGGGTTGAGATACAGAAAAGTAATGTGCTGATGATTGGACCAACTGGTTCAGGTAAAACCTTTTTGGCACAGACATTGGCAAAGATGCTGAATGTGCCTTTTGCTATTGCAGATGCTACTACTTTGACAGAAGCCGGTTATGTAGGAGAAGACGTAGAAAATATTTTGCTGAAGGTAATTCAGGCAGCGGACGGAGATGTAGAACGTGCCGAATATGGAATTGTCTATATTGATGAAATTGATAAGATTACAAAAAAATCAGAGAATGTATCAATTACCAGAGATGTATCTGGAGAGGGAGTGCAGCAGGCATTATTAAAGATTTTGGAAGGAACAGTTGCTTCCGTTCCGCCTCAGGGCGGCAGAAAACATCCACAGCAGGAACTGATTCCGATTGATACGACTAATATTTTATTTATCTGCGGCGGAGCGTTTGATGGATTAGAAAAGATTATTGAGAAAAGAAAAGATCAAAAATCCATTGGATTTAATGTAGATATCGGTGAAAGACGGGAAGAAAAGATCGGGGAAATTTTGCATGAAGTAATGCCACAGGATTTGGTAAAATATGGATTGATTCCCGAATTTGTAGGGCGTGTTCCTGTAACTGTGACTTTGAATTTATTGAATGAAGAGGCGTTGGTGCGGATTTTAAAAGAGCCAAAAAATGCTATTGTAAAACAGTATCAGAAATTATTTGATTTGGATCATGTGGAACTGCAGTTTGAAGATGAGGCGATTCGTTTGGTAGCAAAGGAAGCTTTGGAGAGAAAAACTGGTGCGAGAGGGCTTCGATCGATTATGGAGCATGTTTTAATGGATGTTATGTTTGAGATTCCTTCAGATGAGAGTATTGAGAAGTGTATTATTACAAAAGAGGTGGTAGAAGGGAAAAATGGACCGGAGGTTATTTGCAAGAATAAGGTAAGACGGCAGATTATGCGTGATTTTAAGGAAAAAGATCCGGCATAGAGAGAAAGGAGAAAGGTGCGTTGCATTGCGGCGCACCTTTCCTGAAATCTGCTAGAATTTATATGTATGGCTGGGAGGACGCTAGAATCCATATGGAAGTCTACGCCGGGCTCGCTTGCGCTTAGCATTTCTTATTTTCATAGCAGACACATAAGACACTAAAATACAGCAACACAGTGTCTAAGTGCCGACGGGAAATGATGACCCTTTGTAGACCACCATATGGATTCTAGCTGTTTCTTCCTGCAGGAACTTGATTTTACTGGATAGCAGTAAATTTTTGTAAAGAATATTTATCTAGAATTTATGGAGTGTAATGAAAAGGATAAGGATACGAAATAGGTTCTTAGAGGGGCGAATTGAGAATGAATATTAGAAAAGCCAGAGTGGATGATTTATCAAGAGTAGCTGAAATATTTGTTTTTAATAATCGGATTAATTATTTTCCGATATTTCAGGATGAAACGTTTTCTTTTGGTGAATTGCAGGTTGTTTCGTTAATAAATAATTATTTGATAAAGGATGAAATAATAAATAATATCTTTGTATTTGACGATGGTTTAATAAAAGGTTTTGTTCAAATGAATAAAACGGAAATTTGTAAAATATATGTAGATACATTTTTTCAAGGCAGAGGAATTGGAAGTCAATTAATCGAATATGCAGTGAAAGAATTTTATGCAGATAATTTGTGGGCATTAGAAAAGAATAGAAGAGCGATTTCTTTTTATCAAAAGCATGGATTTTCTCTGACAGGTGAAAGGAAGTTTGAAGAGGGTACAACAGAGTATTTGGTTCGATTAAAGAGATAAATTTCAGCCTGTCAGAAGATTTTCTAATAAAGATTATGTTTTTTAGTTGTAAAATTTTGGAGAACACAGCTGGAATGAAAGAAAAGGTCTATGCAGGGTCATCATTTCCCGTTGGCACTTAGGTGATGTGTTGCTGTGTTTTAGCATCTTAGTGTCCGCTATGAAAATAGAAAATGCTAAGCGCAAGCGAGCCCGGAATAGACCTTTTCTTTCATTTCGGCGTCCTAGACAAAAAAGTAAAATTTTTTAATTTTTAATAGAGAGGATGACTAGAATGGGTGAGGAGAAAATTTTGATACCAGTGATTGCTTTAAGGGGTATGACAATTTTACCGGCAATGGTAGTACATTTTGATGTCAGCCGGGCAAAATCGATTCATGCTTTGGAAAAGGCTATGGTACATGAACAGAGAATTTTGGTTATTACACAGAGAGATCCAGAGGATGAAGAACCAACACTGGAAAATTTATATCAGATTGGAACGATCTGTGAGATTAAGCAGTTAATTAAGCTTCCTAATAATATTATTCGTGTTTTGGTAGAGGGAAAAGAACGGGCGGAATTGGAAAATTTTATTGAGGATCAGGAGGCATTGATTGGAGAGGTATATATTTTAGGAAATACCGGGAAAGAGGAATTGGATTCTGTCACAATGGAGGCTATGATGCGGATTGTGAAGGAGTTATTGCTTCGCTATAGTGCTATGAATCCAAAGTTAAATCGGGATACGGTAAAACTGCTTACGGAAACAGGGGATTTGGAATATTTGTTAGATCAGGTTGCTAATAATATTCCGCTTCGTTATGAGCAGAAACAGGAACTTTTGGAGGCTTCTGATTTAACGCTGCGTTATGAAGTGATTACACGGATTCTTGGAAATGAAATTGAGGTGCTTCGTATTCGAAAGGAATTTCAGGAAGAGGTAAAGGCAAGGGTCGATAAAAATCAAAAGGAATATATTTTGCGGGAGCAGATGAAGTTGATTCGAGATGAGCTTGGAGAGGGAGATAGTGCTTCAGATGCAGATCACTATTTGGAAACACTCAGTAAGTTAAAGGCTTCGAAAGAGGTAAAGGATAAGATTAAAAAGGAGATTGTTCGCTTTAAGAATATTGGTTCGAACAGTTCAGAGAGCAGTGTATCACGGACTTATATTGAAACATTGTTAGAGATGCCTTGGAATAAAGCATCCAAGGACAGCAAGGATTTGAAAAAGGCAAATGAGATTTTGGAAGCGGAGCATTATGGATTAAAGAAGGTAAAGGAACGGATTTTGGAATTTTTGGCAGTGCGTTCTCTGACAGAAAAGGGGGAGAGTCCGATTATCTGTTTGGTAGGACCTCCCGGAACTGGGAAAACGTCGATTGCGAAGTCAGTTGCAAAGGCATTAAATAAGGAATATGTGCGGATTTGTCTGGGCGGTGTACGGGATGAAGCAGAGATTCGAGGGCATCGCAGAACCTATGTGGGGGCGATGCCGGGGAGGATTGCAGCGGGGCTTCACAATGCCGGAGTGAAAAATCCTTTGATGCTGTTGGATGAAATTGATAAAGTGAGCAGTGATTATAAGGGAGATACCTCTTCTGCACTTTTAGAAGTATTGGATTCGGAGCAAAATTCAAAGTTTCGGGATCACTATATTGAGATACCGCTGGATCTGTCGGAGGTGCTGTTTATTGCTACTGCAAATTCGGTGCAGGATATACCGAAACCTTTGTTGGATCGAATGGAAATGATTGAAGTGACTAGTTATACAGAAAATGAAAAAGCACATATTGCAAAGGATCATTTGATTCCAAAACAGTTAAAGAAGCATGGGATAAAAGAAAAACAGTTGATTTTTTCGGAAAAAGCAGTGGAACATATGATTCATAGTTATACCAGAGAGGCTGGTGTGCGTGGATTAGAGCGCAAGATTGGGGAGATTTGCAGAAAGGCTGCCCGTGAGATTTTGGAAGAGAAAAGAGAAGTGGTAAAGATTACGGAATCTAGTTTGAAAAAATATCTGGGTAAGGAATTGTATGTTTTTGATGTGGCAAATGAAACGGATGAAGTCGGGATTGTACGAGGGCTTGCATGGACAAGTGTAGGGGGTGATACGCTTCAGATTGAAGTGAATATTATGCCGGGAAAAGGGGAATTGAAATTGACTGGAAAGTTGGGAGATGTGATGAAAGAATCGGCACAGGCAGGGGTAAGTTATATTCGTTCCATTGCACCACGTTATCAGCTTTCAGAGGATTATTTTGAGAAACATGATATTCATATTCATATACCGGAGGGAGCAGTGCCAAAGGATGGACCTTCTGCCGGAATTACAATGGCTACGGCAATGCTTTCGGCGATTGTAGAAAAGCCGGTTCGTGCTGATTTGGCTATGACTGGGGAAATTACACTTCGGGGGCGGGTGCTTCCGATTGGAGGGTTAAAAGAAAAGATTTTGGCTGCGAAGATGGCGCATATTAAGACGGTGCTGGTGCCGGAAAAGAATCGGCGGGATGTGGCAGAGATTTCTTCTGAGATAGTAAAGGGGATTCGGATAGAATATGTAGAGAATATGGAGCAGGTGATAGGGCAGGCGTTCATTTTTTGAATGAGGATGCCGGAAGCTCAAGGGATGTTTGCTCTGAGCCCGCTTTCGCTTAGCATTTCCTCGTAGCGGACACATAAGACGCTAAAATACAG
>CAJUGZ010000180.1 GCA_910585855.1 uncultured Lachnospiraceae bacterium
GAAAAGGCAGAAGTCTTAGAACTTCTTGCTTTTTGGAAACCGGAACAGCAGGCTGTCCACCGTTTTCGAATCTGGCGTCCTATAGCATCCAATTCCAAAAGACTTCTTGCCGTTTTCTATGATCCGAATAAATTTACAAAATAAAAGTTCTTATCCCGCCTTCTTATAAAATCAAAATTTTATCCTTTTTTTCAGTTTATAAGTTTATCCTGAAATGGAGCGTCTGTTTTTGTTGATAAAACTATCGCTTCTTTTATTATTTGGCAAGTCTGTTCTATATCCTCTTCTGTATGTGCATCGGATAAAAACATTGCTTCAAATTGGGAAGGAGCAATATAGATTCCCCGATCCAGCAGATAACTGAAATAGGCAGCATACCTTGACGTATCGGAGGACAGTGCGCTGTGATAGTCTTTTACTTTTTCTTTTGTAAAAAATACACTGAGCAAAGAGCCAATCTGATTAACCGATACACTGCCTTCTGCGGCTTCTAAAACTACATGGACTATTTTTTCTGCTTTGGCTTCCAATCTTTGATAGATTGTGGGATCTTCTTTTAAAATCCGCAATGTTTCGATTCCAGCAGTTGTTGCAATCGGATTGCCGGAAAGTGTGCCTGCCTGATAGACTGCACCTACCGGAGAAACCATTTCCATAATTTCTCTTTTTCCGCCATATGCTCCAATCGGCATCCCTCCTCCTACGATTTTACCAAGAGTTGTTAAATCAGGGGTGATATGATAGTATTCCTGTGCACCGCCCAAGGATAAGCGAAATCCGGTAATGACTTCATCAAAGATTAAAAGTGCGCCATATTTTGTTGTAATATTTCTTAAAAATTCTAAAAATCCCGGTTCTGGCAGTACAACACCCATATTTGCGGCAACCGGCTCTACAATTACTGCGGCAATTTCTTTTGGGTTTTGCTGAAAAAGGGCTTCTACTGAATCTGGATTATTATATAATGCTACTAATGTATGTTTGGTATAGTCTGCCGGAACTCCGGCACTGTCCGGCACGGATGTGGTCAGTGCCGCTGAGCCTGCTTTGACTAAAAGACCGTCGGAATGTCCGTGATAGCAGCCCTTAAATTTTACAATTTTATCTCTTTTTGTATAGCCACGTGCTACACGAATCGCACTCATCACCGCTTCTGTACCGGAACTGACCAAACGGCTTACTTCCATAGATGGAATCAATTCTGCTATTAATTCTGCCAGTATCACTTCTTTTTCGGTCGGTGCTCCATAGGTTAGTCCGTTTTCACAGGCTTTTTGTACTTGTTTTATTACTCTTGGATGTGCATGCCCTAAAATTCCGGGACCCCATGAGCAAACATAGTCAATCATTTCATTTCCGTCTGCATCGATAATTCTATCTCCATAGGCAGACGCAATAAAACGTGGTGTTCTTCCTACTGCGCCAAATGCACGAACCGGACTGTTTACTCCGCCCGGAATATGCCGTTTTGCTGCTTCAAATAATTCTTTTGATCGATTTTCCATAGTATTATTTCTCCTCTTCCTGAATCCATTTTGCTGCATCCAAGGCATGATAGGTAATAATCATTTTTGCTCCAGCACGTTTTAAACCAGTTAAAAGTTCCATTACAATTTTCTTTTCATCAATCCAGCCGTTTAATGCTGCCGCTTTTATCATGGAATATTCTCCGCTTACATTATAGGCAACAATCGGAATGTTATAATTTGTGTGGATCGCTTGAATAATATCCATATATGCCATAGCGGGTTTTGCTATAATGAAGTCTGCACCTTCTAAAATATCTTCTTCTACTTCACGCAATGCTTCCCGTCCGTTTGCCGGATCCATCTGGTAGGTCTTTCGATCACCAAAACCCGGTGCGGAATGAGCAGCCTCCCGAAACGGTCCATAAAAAGCAGAGGCAAATTTTGCACTATATGCCATAATTGGAATCGAAACCAATCCATTGCTGTCTAAAGCATTTCGAATTGCTTCTACCCGCTTATCCATCATATCACTTGGTGCTACAATATCCGCTCCTGCTCTTGCATAGCTTACCGCCGTTTTTGCCAGAAGAGGCAGTGTTTCATCATTTAAAATAATACCGTTTTGAATCAGTCCGCAATGCCCATGGGAAGTATATTCACAGAGGCAGACATCAGCAATTACAATAAGATCTCTGTATTTTTTATTGGATTTTATAAAACGAATCGCATTTTGTACAATTCCGTTTTCATCATAAGCCCCGCTTCCTACTTCATCCTTATGGAGCGGAATACCAAATAATAGGACGGATTTTATTCCGACCTCTATAACACGATCTAATTCTGTTGGTAAACGATCTAAGGAATATTGGCAAATTCCCGGCATAGCATCTACAGGGCAGCAGATATTCTCTCCTTCCATTACAAAAATCGGATAGATCAACTCGTCTGTCCGTACATGATTTTCCCTTACCATTCCACGTAAAGCAGCACTGGAACGCAGCCTTCTCATTCTTTCCATTTAACTTTCCTCCCTTATTTTCTGTGTTTTTTCTTTTGTTGTTTTTTGTTCTTTCAATTTTTCATTTTTTTATCTTATAATTCTTTACTTTTATATTTTTCTATTATTTTTTCTATTTCCTCTTCTGAAGGAATTGTATCATGTTCTAATCCAAGCTGCAAGAGTTCCTGATAAATCTCCTTTCTTGCCCTTTCTGAACTTATATCCTGTTGTAGCCGCCCTCTAAGAGAACCCAGACAGGCTGCCAATTCTCCCAGTAAAGGAGTGAGTGAAACACGTATCTGGTTTTTTAAATATTGTGTGATTATCGGGCTTTGTCCGCCGCTTGAAAATGCTGCAACCACTTCTCCTTCTTTTCGATATGCCGGAAAAATAAAACTGCAATCTTCTATCTGATCGACTGCATTTACAGGTATGTTTTTCTTTCTGCAGATTTCACTGATTTGATGATTTTGTTCAGAATTATCGGTTGCTGCTACGACCAATTCCTGATCGATAAAATCCTCCTGTTCAAAATATTTTTCACAGCATATCACTCCTTCTATATTTTGAATTTCAAACAGAATTTGAGGAGCTACTACTTTAATTTCAGCTCCAAATTCTTTTAATACTTCCACTTTACGCAGTGCAACCCGACCTCCCCCTACTACCAAACAGTGTTTATCCTTTAATTCAATAAACATTGGAAAATACGACATATTTTTTCCTCCTCTTTATCCAAAACAAATGCCGCTTGGTTTTCTGTACCAAGCGGTATAATATTTTATATGACATTCCGCTATCCATTTAACAGTCCTAACATCATCAATTTTACAATCGGTTTATCTTTTTTACCACAGTTAGGGCAAGTATAAGTTCCATAATAATAAGATAATTTTTCTGCTGCTTCTTTATTTCCAAAAAGATATAGTACATTGCTAAGCCAAATATAAGAATCTCTGTAATCTCTAAAATTCCATTTCCCGATTGCCGAATCTGCAGGAGTTATTTTTGAATATAATTGTTCTGCCTCTTCCTCATCCAAATTGTTTAATTCTATATCTTCATCAAAGTATCCGCAATTTTTGCAAAAGGCACTGCAGCTTCCCCAAGCATAAAGCAGCAAAAGAAATGCCGTTTCCCGATCTCCTAAAATTCCTAAAAATCCTGTTCCTAACTCTTCTGCCTCTATTGCCGACAATTTAAAATGATTGGATTGATTCCACTTTTTAAGATTTTGATTTAAAAATTCTTTCGCTCTTTCTTTTATCCATTCGACACTCTTTTGATAATGATTTAATATATTCTGCGGCACATCTTTTAATTTCTTCTCCTGATCTATATTATAGAAGTTATCAGTAGAAAGCATTATTCCGATATAGGTTAAATATAAGATCTGGCATTGCAAATCATTTTTATTATACCAATAAGCATATTGATGTACTAAATAGGGTATAGCCAAATATAATGCAGAGTAAAAAGAACATTGATGTGTCAATTGTTCACAAATATTGTCAAATGCGATTCGATACGCACTCTCAGGCATCTTATCCATATAGATTCGCTTTTCTTCTTCTGCTATATTAGGATCTGCTTCTAAAAGAGCAAGTAAATCCTCTTTTATCGTTCCGTATGCACCACGAAATACCTCCCATAAATCAGAATCAAAACCAAGACAATCTATTTGCAAATCGAAATGATATTCTTCCATTCTATATTCTCCCTTATTTTGTTATTATCTTTTCCAAGGTTTAATTTTATAGCCTTTTTTTCTTAACTCGTTTGTATATTTTTCTAAAAAATCTAAAAATGCTTCTCGTTCCGCTGCCTGATCTACATTACGCATACCGTATGCAGAAGTAGAAGAACCATCACTAATATTCATTTCCACTCCATAAATGGAATTTTCTTTAAAAATCAACCATGCCTGACAAAGTTTTGGGTAATAGCAAGTTTCTTTTATTTCATCTATTTTTATGTAAAATGGTTCTCCATGTTTCTGAATTTCTCTGTCAATTTCCAGAACTACTACCTGAAAATCACTTTCCCGATAGCCTATAATAAAATTGTGAAAAGTTGTTGTTGTTGTATCAAAAATAAATCCTTTATCAAAAGATTGTTCCGAAGAACTGGCATGAATTATTTGATAACTTTTTGCATCTTCTACAGCAGAATCAAATATTTCACGCATTTTTCTTTTATTCTCTTCACTAGCTGCATGATCAATCGTAACTTGTTTTGGCTTTTTGGAAAATAATCCCATTTTACTTCTCCTTTACATTGATATACTATTTCCGTTTTGTAGATTTCTTTGTTTATATTATTTTAAATAAATATTATTTTTTGATTTATACTAATTTTTTTTAAATGTTTATCGAATATATGTTCTATAAAATTAGTTTACCATAATGTGTAAAATTTGTAAAGGAGAAATAAATATTTGCTGCTTTTATTTGAACCATAAGTTTAATTTATTTATAAAATTTTTTAATGTCGAAGAGAGGACGGCGGAATCGGAAGGAAAGTCTGCTCCGAATCCGCTTTTGCCTATATATAACAACCAGTTCCTTATATAAAAAAAGAAGAGAATCAAATTGATAATATGATTCTCTTCCTTTTTAATTGTACCTACTTTTAAACCTTAGTTTTCTGTTCTATTAACTATAACTACTTCAACCACAACTGCATTATACTTATCAGCTTCTACTGGTTCACAGGTTACCTTTATTGTCTTCTCTTCGCCAGAAGCTACTGTTACATTTTCTTGATCTAAAACTGTATTTACTTTAACGTCATCTTGTGTTTCAACAGAAATACCTGTTACTGTTATAGAAGAACCACTAGCTGCTACCGTTACTGTAGCCTTATTATCTTTTACTGCTACTGATTCAGGATTTATTGCAGAACCACTAGCTGTTACTGTAGCTGTAACTTTTGTTACAACTATATCTGTTTTTTGTGTTTCACTTGCTTTTTCAACCTGTACAGCTTCACTAGTTACACTACTGTTATTATCACCAGAAATGGTTACTCTGATATAATTACCAGCATCTGATTCCTGAACAGTATAAACTGATTTTGTCGCTCCAGAAATATCAGTATAATTTGTACCATCTGTAGAAACAGCCCACTGATAAGATAAACCTGTTGCATCTGCATTTGCCTCTGCTGTTAATGTATCACCAACTTTTGCCACTCCTTCTGTTGCACCAGTAATTGTTGCTGATGTTACACTAACCTTGTTATCTACCCAGTTAGCAAAGAATGTACCAGCACCAACTGCAGCCATATCTACTTTTTCTTCTGCTGTTGTACTTGTATACCAGCCACTAAACACCTTATCTCCGTTTTCTGGGTTTTTAAAGCCTTCTGCGCTTAATACAGTTCCAATACTTTCTCCGTCTTTTACTTTAACTGTTTTATTTCCATCAATATTTGACGTAGTATTGGCAGCAACATCTTCTACTACCCAATATCCGCCGTTTGGATTTAAAGTAATTTCATAATATCCTTTTACATCTCCTGCACCTGCAATAACAGCACTATCTGCTCCATTTCCTTCAACAGATCCAACCGTATTACCACTCTCTACGGTGATTTCTGGTGCAGTATTTTCTTTTACAGCCTCTTCTGTAACTTCAAGTTTTGTAACATTCACTTGTATCTTAACAACTACAGGTGCATTAATCTGGAATGTAGATACACTGCCATTTCCAGTTAATAGAATTGCAACATTAGTAATAATTGTTTCAATTTTAACATCTGTTTCTAAGTGCAAGTTTCCTGCAGATGCTTCTACCTGAGCTACTGTTGTACCTGCTCCAAACTTAATATGTAATGGTTTTATTGTTAAATTAGATATACTCTTTCTTGCCTTTACAGTATTCAACTTACAACGATTGAACACTACCGTACTAGAACCACCGCCTTCAACAATGGTTTCTTCTCCTACTGTTACATTGTCTAAAGTAACATCGCCCTCACCAACTGCCTCATCTATAATAAGATTACCATTTACAGTGATATCTTTTAATGTAACACCATTACTTGCCTTAATTGTAAGGTCTCCGGCAATCTCACTACCCAACTGACTAGCCACAAAATTTCCACTATTAATTGTTACATTTCCCTCGCTGTCTTTTACAATAGGCTGAACCTTATTACTAGAAGTATGGCTGCTTCCTTTTCCAGAACTTACAGAGGTAACACCTGTTGCATCTTTTCCGTTCCAAGCACCGCTTGCATCCAATGTCCATACTTTATCACCGACTGTAATTGTTCCTGTCTGCATAGCACCTGATGCATTTAAGTAATACCATTTACTGTCTGGAGTCTGAACCCATCCAGTCTTCATAGCACCCTTTGTACCGTTTGATACCGGATTCAAATAATACCAGTTACCATCCATAGGTTTAATCCAGCCAGTTTTCATAGCACCTGTATGGTAGTCCATAAAATACCAGTTGCCGTCTGCTGGTTTTACCCATCCTGTTTTCATTACTCCTGTGTTGTAATCCAAGAAATACCAATCACCCTTGGCATCCTGAAACCAGCCTTTCTGAAAAGAACCATCGGCATTTACCCATTGCCAGCCTGCTGCATTTTTCTGCCAACCTGTAGGTGCTGCCATTGCAGGTACACAATTTCCTACTGCCAAAGCTACTGAAAGTGCTGTTACAAAACTTCTTTTCCATCTCTTTCTCATAAATCGAACTTCTCCTTCCTTAAATTAGTTCTTATAATTTTTCTATGCCATATATAAAAACAGGTCTTTCTCTATATAAAACTATATAAAAAATTCCCTGCGGCATTTAACCATATTATACACTAAAGTTTCTATTTAGGGTAGAAACTTTGCATAAATGACATGTTTTTCATTCAAAAACTGCATCTTTATTCAAAAATTTATGTATTTATCTCTTAATGTTCTCTTTAATTCTACTAATTTCTCCAGTATTTTCCTTTTTTATTATAATTTTTCTTAACTTTATATCCAATAATTTATCGGCATTTTATTTCTAAATCTTTCACCAAAATTCATTTTTTATAAAATAATAAATTTGGAAACTTCTACAAAACATCTGTTCGATTTATTTTTATTTCTGATCCGAAAAATAATTAAAATACTTCCAAGCCATCTCTTCTTCTATTGCAAAGCATTTCTGCAGCTTTTTTATAATTTTCTCTGCCGGAAACCCTTCCTCCAAATTATCTAAAATCATTGCTTGTATTCCACGTTCTAATCCCTGCTGCAATCCCTGCTGCAATCCCTGCTGTAATCCCTGCTGTAATCCCTGCTGTAATCCCTGCTGTAATCCCTGCTGCAATCCCTTCTTTAATCCCTGTTCTATCGCCTGCTCTTCAATTAAATCACTCAAATTACACATCTTTTTCACTCCTTCTTCTATCTTTTCTGTCATCTCTAAGCCATATTTATTTGATAATATCTCCACCTTTTCTTTCACTGAAATCTGACTTGTCAACAAAACAGATAATAACTGATGCAGCAGACTTCCACCACTGGAATCTGTTTTACTTAAATAAATCATCACAGCAGAAAGTAAATCATATCTGGACTGTTTTCCAAATTCTCCATAAAGATTATTTTGTTCTATCTTATACTCAGTAATTGTATTTTCTGCATAAGATGGAGAATCCATACAGATCCAAATCGAATATACTTTCTTAATTTGATCATAATGTTCTGCTGTAAACTCTGTATCTAATTGTGCTGATAACATTCTTGCACAGTAAAAAATTGCTCTTGTCACCAAATCATAACCAGGATAATAATTTTTTTGAGCTTCTATGTTTATAATTAATTTTATCCGTTTTTCATTAGGAGTTAAGGCATAAAAACGAATATCATATACGATCTTTCCCTCATTTGGAACAGCGTCCTCATTTTTTAATCCCGTAATCGCCGGAGAACCAGATATTTTTTCCCCCGGATAAATAGAAACCGCCATAATTTCCGGTTCTCCCTCAATACAATCTTTTATCCGGGAAAGTTCTGTTTCCTTAAACTCTTCTACGGTGTATTTTAATATCCATGACAAAATCCCTTTATCACTTAAAATTTTCTTTACTTCTGTATCATATTTTTCCTTATTCTCTGCTATATTCAAAGCATGAAAAAGATATGTATTCCCCAAAGATTTTCTTTCCATTTCTTCTCTCTCAATCTCTAAAATAACTCCAAAATTTGCTGAAAACACCGATATACATTTTTTAGATTTTTCCTTATTTATGCATGGTTTACCGACTTTTAAGAACAAAAAAAGCACAAGATAGGAATCGAACCCACGCCCCCTTCTTGATAATAGGAGAACTCTGCCATTAAGCTACTTGTGCGAAATTTGAATCTCTTTACTTTTAAAAAGCGGGTGATGGGAATCGAACCCACGTATCTAGCTTGGAAGGCTAGTGTTC
>CAJUGZ010000181.1 GCA_910585855.1 uncultured Lachnospiraceae bacterium
CTTTCCTTTGTATGCGACTTCGGAGAACGGTTAGAACGTCTGGCTTCTGTGGAAATACCTAGAATTTTTTGCATATCCTGCTTCCATGCAGGGTATGCAAAAAAAGGGGCGTGTTTAGCCCGTATAATAGGAAAGAAGCGGTCTTATGACTGGGAAAATCCTTCCTTACACCAACTAAATTTCGCCTAGGATACGGGCGAATTGCGCCCCGGTTCGTCCGGTTAGATGTGTCTAGATACAGAAGCCCTAGACGTTCTTACCGTTCGGAGAGCGGAGCAAGCAAAGGAGCAAACCGCCTCTGGCGTCCGGTGAAAGAATCCCCTTTACAGCACTTTATTTCCAAAAGACTTATTCAAGTTTCTTGGAATTTCTGAATTTTTTTATCTTTATAATAATACTCTCTATCATGTTCATTGATTTCACGCATGACTCTACAAGGATTTCCAACTGCAACAACATTTGATGGAATATCCTTTGTTACAACACTCCCCGCTCCAATTACCGTATTATCTCCAATCGTCACTCCCGGCAAAATAATTGCTCCTGCCCCAATCCAACAATTTCTTCCAATAGAAACCGGCATATTATACTGATACAGCTTCTCTCGAAGCTCCGGTAAAATCGGATGTCCGGCAGTGGCAATCGTCACATTTGGTCCAAACATGGTATAATCTCCAACATAGATATGTGTATCATCTACACAAGTCAAATGATAATTTGCATAGACCATATTTCCAAAATGACAATGATGTCCGCCAAAATTTGCATAAAAAGGTGCTTCAATATATACACCCTCTCCACAATCTCCAAGCAGTTCCTTTAACATCCTCATCCTTTTTTCCGTTTCTGACGGCTTTGTTAGATTATACTCGCACAACTTATCCTGATAAATCACCTGCTCCTTTATAATATCCTTATCTCCCGGAAGATAAAGTTCTCCTGTATGCATTTTTTCTTTCATTTCAAACACATTTTTCTCCCCTTTTCTATAAATCCAAGCCCCTATTTCATATCTAATCTGCTTCTAATTCTTCTATCTTGAACAGGATATATTTTTTCCATCGGCAAATCCTTTACATTCAGCTTCCCATTTTTCCTCTGTTTATTCCATTTTCTAATACTCGGCGTTATATATTCCATACACCTATCCACATCCTCCCATTACAAATCCATTCCCAGCACAATCCTTTTAATTTTTCTAAAGAAGACGTCAAAATCTATAATAAAAATAAATCCCTAAAAAAGTGCCTCGCACAACGCAATCAATGCTAATGACTGTCCATATGCCATAGGTGCTTTCATAATATTTTTATAATGTTCTGCATTTTCTCCAATTCCCGTTCCTGCCGAAACATTCAGCACTGTTCCATCTGCATCAATATTTTCACAAATTGCCTCTACCGCTTTCTCTGCTACTGAAAGATACTCTTTCTCCAATATTCCCAAACGAACTGCCTTTTGAATCCCTGCTGCCATTGCAGAAGAACCAGAAACTTCTTCATAACTCTCCTCATCATCCAAAACCGTATGCCAAAGCCCGGACGGGGCTTGAAGTTTCTTTAAAGCATCCGCATGTGCCTTATAAGTATCTGTAAAATATTCATATAATCCCTTGTCTATCTGCTCTCCGCAAGACTCTAAAAAATCAATCATTCCTAACGTAAACCAAGAATTTCCTCTGCACCAGAAGATTCCGCCATAATTATCATTGCGGTTAAAACTCCAGCCATGATAGAACAGCCCATTCTTTTTCTCATACATATATTTAATATGCATCAGCATCTGCTTTTCTGCTTCACTTATCCATACTGGATTCTGACATTGATATCCCATTCGATTTAAAAATAAAACAGCCATAAAAATCGTATCAATCCACATTTCACTGTCATTTAAAGCAATTCCGTTTCGATCCCCGATTGCACTGGTTACATGCTGAAATCCTCCCTCTTTTGTCCTTGGAAGCTCTTCCATCAGCCATGCAGCACGTTCAAAACACATCTTTTCATACTCTTTATTTTTTGTACGCTCCGATAAGCTTATCAGTGTTAAGTATGGTGCAGTTGTATTAATATTTTTTGACGGAAGCCCTTTATCGATATTGTTGCGATACCACTTTGTCAAAAAGTCATCATATCTGGTATCCTGATAATATATCTGTAATTTCTCCAATCCATACAGTCCCACACCCTGCGGCCAGTCAAATTCTTCAATTCCAAAATCTCTTGCAATTAAACCTGTTTTATGTGCTTCTTTTGAGGTATTCTTATCCGAATCATAATCTGCTCCACCTAAATTCATCAGCTTATCTACAACCAGATTAATTTTTTCCAAAATCAACTCTTTCTTTACCATATCCTCTTTCTTGCTCCTTTCTTTTCTTAAAACGATTTTCTATAGAAAATTTTACCACACTATTTTCTATATTTCAATCAAATATCCGATTATTGAAGTTTTTTTTCCTTTTTGTATTAACACTAAGTTCCTTATTCTTCAATAAAAATATCTTCAAACCAGGAATAGGGAATTTCAAATGCAGGATTTCCGGCTGCTCCGGCTGCAACCGCATACCGCTGATAACAAAGTACAATCCCGTCTGGTGTAAGATAAAAGCAATATGGATCAAAATTTTTCACTAAAACGTTTCGATAAAAACTTTCATTCCAACGATAATCCCCTCCATTTAATTCTCCATATTTATAAATGGCACTGCTTAACCGCTTCATATAGATATTTTTATCTACTGTAAAAAGCTGATCCATTGTAAGATATTCTCCTGTTTCCCGATTAAATGTCAATGGTACTGCCTCTTCCCATTGACGCATGCCTCCGCTGTACCCTCTTACATAATAACAAAGTGAAATATAATGTTTTCCTACATATAAGTTTGAATAATCATGCTGTCTAAACCAGCTCCTGCAGCTCTCTCCATGACCATCTTTTTCCTCTCTTTGTATTTCTTGAAAAAAAGAATCTCTATCTTCTAACGCCAGCTTTTCTATCCCTATTATCTTTTGATTAATTAACTCTCTTCCTTGAATTTCTGTTCCAAATAAAGGTAGTCTTAAAGAAAATATTCCATATTCTGCTCCGTCTTCTTTTACTCCGTAACTCTCTTCCACTTTCCGCTCCCCGTCTAAATACTGTATATCGTTTGCTTCTCCGGGCTTATAAAATAAATATTCCTTATCCCATGAAGTATCTCCTACCAGCATAGTACAATCAAATGGTTCAATATCTTCTAACAGCAAAAACTGTTTCTTATCTTCCTGCCAAATATGCCATACAATTCCTTTTTCTTCCGATTCCCAGCATTTACAGATAAGTGAGTTATTTACAAAAAAAATCCCTTCATTTCTTGCACGAGTAAAGTCAAACTCTCTTTCCCTTTCTCCTATTACAATCGTAATCTGTTTTTCTTTCTCCCCTGTTTCCAAACAAAAACTATTAATCTCACTGCAATTATATAGATAAACAACTCCTTCTGCTATAAAAAAGTTTCCTCCTTCTCTTAAAATCTCCCATTCCCCTTCTCTTAATTCTGCAAAATATCGTATATTTTCTTTGCTTATACTGCTATACAATTTCCCCTGATACGGCACAAAATGAAAAATCCGTTCCTCTCCCTGCCATATAATCTCTTCCTTTTCTCCATTTCTGCCACTTCTATATAAAATAGTTTCACTATCTTTGCGGCAAATATAATAAAGCCACTCTCCATCTGCAGTAAATTCTTCACAGACTTTAGCAACCAAAAGTCTACATTCTAAATCTTTCAACTGACTTGACTGATCTAGATCGATTACATACAGATAGCGATCTCCTTCTGCCGGTTCTTCTACTAACTGATAAAACGGATCTTCCTCTCTTTCATAAACAGAAAGAAAATAAATCTTTCCTTCTATAAGAACCATATTTTGCATAGGAAAATCCCCCAATTTGGTTAAATTTTCTCCATCCGTTCCAATACAATACAACGTTTGTCTGTCACTGGCATTGATAAAATAGACCAAATCCTGATACACACAAATTTCCGCAGGCATCTGCTCTGCCAATACCTCAGCCTCCCCTCCTGTTTCTTTTAAACGACAAAGGGAATAATCATACTGGCTACAAAAATAATAGTATCCGTCTGCATAGGTTATGGAATTTCCTTGATGCAGATTTTGAATACTATTTCGATACCAATCTTCTTCCTGTTTCTGAACAATTTTCTGCATATCTGACGTATTTTTCTCTTTTCTATTTTCATTCTTATTTTCGTTTTTATTTTTTATTTCCTGTATAGTTTCATTCTCCGCTTTCCGTTGGGTTTCTAATAAATATTCTGTTTCTACTAAAACAGTCTGCTCTGTTTTTAAATCAGAATGATTCCGGCTGCATCCGTTTAATGTCAATCCCCCTATTATTCCCAAAATAAAAATTTGAACCGCTCTCTTTTTTTTCATTCACAAATCCCTTTCCTATCTTATTTCAGCGTATCTATAATATCAGTTATTTCTTAGCACTACAGCGAACATTCTGCTATTTGTTATGACTTTTTTTGGCGTTCTCCATCCGGCTTCCAAAAATATAGATAAATAAGCCACTGCCAAATAACAGCAGTGACTTAACCTATCTTTATTGTTTTACTATTACACGTTTATAATTCTTTTTTCCACGCCGAATCACCATTCCTTCTCCGGCAAACTGTTCGATTGCATAGGACGCTTTTACATCTGTAACCTTTTCCTCTGCTGCCATAACACCTCCTTGTTCCACAGCCCGGCGTGCTTCGGAACGTGTCGCATTTAATCCTGATTTTACCAATATTCCTAAAATATCAATTACTCCATCTGTAAAATCTTCTTCTTTCAGTTCGGCTGTTGGCATATTTGTTTTATCTGTTCCTCCAGAAAACAATGCTCTTGCACCTTCCTGTGCCTTTGCAGCTTCTTCCTCTCCATGAACCAATTTTGTCAGTTCAAATGCTAAAATCTCTTTTGCCTGATTTAACTGACTTCCTTCCCATGCATCCATTTCTTCAATTTGTTCCAACGGAAGAAATGTAAGCATACGCAGGCATTTCAATACATCCTCATCCCCTACATTTCTCCAATACTGGTAAAATTCAAATGGAGAAGTCTTATTTGGATCGAGCCATACTGCTCCTTTTTGCGTTTTACCCATCTTATTTCCCTCGGAATTTAACAATAAAGTAATTGTCATTGCATAAGCATCTTTTCCTAATTTTCGACGAATCAACTCTGTACCACCAAGCATATTGCTCCACTGATCATCTCCGCCAAACTGCATATTACAGCCATATTTCTGAAATAAAGTAAAAAAGTCGTAGCTTTGCATAATCATATAGTTAAATTCCAAAAAACTTAATCCTTTTTCCATTCTCTGCTTATAACATTCTGCAGTCAGCATGCGATTTACACTAAAATGCACTCCAACTTCACGAAGCAGCTCCACATAATTTAAATCCAGCAGCCAATCTGCATTATTCACCAACAGAGCTTTTCCCTCTGAAAAATCAATAAATCGGCTCATCTGTTTTTTAAAACACTCCACATTATGCTGAATGGTTTCTTCTGTCATCATCTGCCGCAAATCACTTCTTCCAGACGGATCTCCAATCATAGCCGTACCGCCTCCAAGCAGTGCAATCGGTCGATTTCCAGCCATTTGCAGCCTCTTCATCAAACAAAGCGCCATAAAATGTCCCACATGCAAACTGTCCGCCGTAGGATCAAACCCAATATAAAATGTCGCTTTTCCATTGTTAATTAACTCTTTAATTTCCTCTTCATCCGTAAGCTGCGCAAGAAGTCCTCTTGCCTTTAATTCCTCAAACACTGTCATCTCATTTTCCTCCATTTCTATCGAATCTAATCTCGATCTTTTCTCACTACAAATTTTTTATCCTTCCAAGCGGCTACCCTTTCTATCTCTCTATAGCTATACAAACCAAGCAAAGCATCTCTTATTTTCCGACTAGCACACATAGCAGGAATCCAGTGGCATATTTCTTTTACATCGGCGTGTGCATAAAAAAATCCCCGTCCCTATCAAAAGGACGAGGTTATCTACCCGTGTTACCACCTTTTTTTACAGACAACTTCCATTGCCTGCCTCACCAAGTACGACAGTATCTCACTGCATATACTCTTGCACGATAACGTGTGCCGGAAATCATTTTCCTATGCCCGTCGCAGCCTACTCAGCATAAAACCGTTCAGTGCGAAGCTCCAAGAGGTATTCCTATCAAACTTCCCGTGCGTCTCTCATCAACCGACTGCTCTCTGTACATTCCGTTTTCTAGTACTTATTCTTTTCACCGCTTTTCATTATTATAAAAACAGAACTGTAAATTGTCAAGAAAATTTTCTTAGTGATTTTTTTACCATTCTGACTTTATCCTGTTTCTATCTTTCATTCAACTTTTAGAGATAAGATAGGATGCTGCCGGAAAGAATTGGCTTTCACCGAACGCCAAAGGCGATTCTTTTTTTTGTTTCGAATCTGGCGTCCTCCCTATTATCCAATGCCAAAAGACTTATTGAAGTTTTATAAATTACAATTTCCTCAACTCATCCATCATAGCCGGACGATTCTTATATTTTACTTTCCAATCCTCCACTATTTCTTCTACAATCCTCTTTCCTCCCTTTATCTGCTGCATCCTTCGAAGCAGCGATACCAGATAAGAATAATTTTTTCTGTCACTTACATACATTGCCTTCTTATTTATCTCAACCTTATATTTATCCAATATCTGCTGCGGATATTCTTCTTTTAAAACATTTTCATAATTCTCCAAGGCAGATAATCCGTAATTATTTAATACACATGCCAGCAATCTATCATACAGTTTTTCTTCTTTATACAATTCTTCCACATTTGCCGTTGACGGCAGCTTTTTAAATATTTCTTCTCGTTTTATCAGCCATTCTTCTGCAGTATACTGCGTCTTTAATTCCCTATACAACTCTAAATTACCGGCATCACATTCAAGCACCAATTTCCAAAGCTGTTCTTTATAAGCACTTTTATTTCCCTGTAAAAGATAAATTTCCTTTTTCTTTTTATTATATCCATAAACCAAACCTATATACTGTTCATCCAACAATATACTTTCATCCAAAACCTGAAGAACACGATCATATTCTTTTTTATCCATATACATATCCATATAATATTTTCTTACAGATGAGTTATACCAATATTTTTTACATACTTCTTCTATCTTTTGCTCTGGCACGTTTTTTTCTTTTAATATGTCCAGATATCTTATCGCCCATTTTCCTACCCCATAATTTCTGCCCCAACCGGAATCTTCTTTCTCTGATTTTTCAATCATAGTTTCTATAAAAATCAATTTTTCCTGTTCATATTCTTTTTCTTGAAATTCTTCCATAAGAATTTTTTCCATATATTCTTCTAAATAATCCATAACAGAGCCATCAAAATGTGCAGTAAACCAGTCAAACATTTTCTTTTTGTCCTGTGTATTTACTTTGGCAAGCAGCTCAATCCAAAACTGATAAATATCTTCAGTCAGCATACCTGTGCCTCCTTCTGAATCATCGATATCGACATTTCCAATCAGCACAAAAATATAATTTATTACCTCAAATGCACTTAAATAATTACCATTATCTGCCATACGGCATATATCTTCCTCGATAATATCTTCTAATTCCGAAATAAATCCTCTTGCTTCGTAATAACTAATAAAATGATCCCTTCCAAGATAACGATTAGTAATCGCATTTATTTGTTTGATATAGTTATTAATGTCTTCTTTTGTTACCTGCGTATTAACCATATTATGAAAACGAAGCAGCAATTTTTCATCTTCTGCCAAAACAGAAGCAAGAAAAGAACGTACCATATCATTCTCTGCACCAGCAACCAATTCTTCAATCGCAGTCAGCTTTTTTTCGTAATCATTTGCAGAAAATGCGGACTGAAACAAATTTGTATCTTCCTTGATTTCCATAGTATCTTTTATTATTAATTCTCTCATTACATAATTACCTCTATCCGTATACAATAGCAAACACCGCAATTTTATCCAATCTATTGCCACTCCTTGCTCTTATAATATATATAACAATAACTTCTCGAAATCTCAATAAATGAGATTCCAACCAATTTTTGCTTAACTACTACTGTTCTTTCGAAAGTCCTGTTTTAATCAATTCTTTTTCCATCACTTCATAAACCAAAACCACATTATTTTCTACAAACCACTTTTTATGTTCTATAGTATAATATCCTCTTTGCTCATACAAATGACTGGCAGGAAGAGATGCATCTAACAATACTTTATCATACTTTGCCGAAATCTCATCTTCTAAACACTGCATAATAAAACTGCCATACCCTTTTCTCTGAAACTTTGGCAACACATATACTCTGATAATATGATTGTCCAAGCAGCATCCCGTTCCGACAATTTGGTTATCAACCAGTAAAATACCTGCATTACCATTTTCTATGTTATCAAATTCACTAAAATCATTATAATACTTTAAATATTTTAATAAAATTTGTTTACCAATCAATACAGTTTATACGAAAGCTGCATTTACTTTGAATGGATGTAACACCACACCCTCTATCCCATTCGCATATGCTGCTGGGAATACTTTTTTTAATATTTGACAGGAAGCATTAATGTCAGCGTTTATCTGTATACCATGATTGCTGTGAAACAATCCTCTGTATACACGTCGACTTTTCTTGTAATTTTTTTTCACTGGTTCTTCCCTATCCAAAAAACTGGTTCCAGATGTATAGGATTCTTCGGTTAAAATCACATGGATTCCGGCTTCCTGTGCCTTATACTGTATCATTTCTATCAAACGCTGTGTGGGTATCCCAGCAAAACTCTGGTTCACCTTCCT
>CAJUGZ010000182.1 GCA_910585855.1 uncultured Lachnospiraceae bacterium
GAAGCCGTAGACTTTCTTACCGTTTGGAGCGGAGCAGGCAAAGGACAGGAGCAAACCGCCTCTGGCGTCCGGTGAACAGTGAAAAAAAATCCTTTCCAGCAGCATCCTACATCCAAAAGCCTAATTAAAGCTTCCCTTTTCTAAACCGACAAGGAGGATACTGAAATCGGAAAGAAAATCTGCGCAGGGTCATCATTTCCCGTCGGCACTTAAGCACGGTCTTTTCGTGCCTTATGTATCCGCTACGAGAAAATACTAAATGCAAGCGAACCCAAAGCAGACCTTCCTTTGGATTTTAGCATCCCCACCCACAAAAATAAATTAATCCGCAGCAGGATGCTTTCCATAGCCTACCCAGCCAACCTGTCCGTCTGCATATCCAATCTGTCCATCCATTGTCAATATACACCACTGGTGAGTATATTGATTTTCATTCACATGCTCATAGGAATATCCCATACAATTTAATACCATTCCCAATGCCCTAGTCGCACCTGCACAGGAATATTCTCCCTTAATAAAAACACCATAAGGGGTACGATAGTCTTTCCCCTCCATTGTATAACCCGCCGAAGCACAATAAGCACTTACAATCTGCGCTGCTTTTTTAACTTTTTCCAAATCAGTTTCTCCGGTAATCTCAGAAGCAATCTTCTGTGCTATTACAAGTGCCTGCTGATTTTTTTCAGCGGTACTGGATGCATCAGGATAGCGATAAGAGGAACTAGCCGAAATTAAAAATATAACACGGGAACTCTGCGGATATTTTCCATAATAAGAAAGTATCTCATATCCTTTTTTTGCACAAACTGGATAATTTTCTTTCTGATAGGATAAACCGTCATATAACCACTGATAAAAATCTTCTCCGCAGAGAAAACAGTCAAAGCAAAAATAAGAAGCATCTACCGCTACATCCACAATATACCATTTTCCTTCCACCTCAACCAGATTCCATTGATTTTGATTATCAGCAGAGGAAACATAATAACAGCCGACATCCATTGCATCACACAATACTTTCATTGCTCTTGCATATCCTGCATCTTGTGCCTTATGACCAACTAAAGCTGCCCATGCTGTATCTGTTTTTTCTTCATTTGCCTGTGCCCGGGAATAATAAGCTGCCAGATAATTATGTGCCATCAATACTTTTTCTACCGCATCTAGTTCTAATACATTCCACTCTAATTCATTGATAAACTCTGCAGCAGCTTCTGCTATTTCATCCAACTCTGCCTGTGTTAGTTCCGAACCATAGACAGAGCCTGTCCCTGCAGTATAAGAAGCAATATTTTTATTTTTTATTGTCTTTGCTGCTTCCGACTGTGTATTGGCATTTTTTCCGTTTTGATCGGTCCATACTCCATCCGGTCCTAATCGATAAATTCCGTCTATTGTTGTATTAAACGCCATATCTCCATTCGGATTCAGATAATAGTACTTTCCTGATACGTCCTGAATCCATCCTGTCTTCATAGAACCATTTGAATCAAAATAGTACCATTTCCCATTTTTATCCTGAAACCATCCCGTTTTCATAAAACCATTTTCATCCAAATAATACCATTTTCCATCTGTATCCTGAAACCAGCTTGATTTTTTATAATTGCCGTTTTCCGAATACCGCCAGCCTGCTCCCTCTTTTTCCCATGCTGCTTTTGCTGGTATGGTTCCTATGACACAACAAACAAAAACTAAGAAAAAAACATGGAATACATACTTTCTTTTACCCATAACTGCGCCTCCTAATGAAATGATAAGAATTAATTTCCAATCCCACTATAACACAATCTCTGCTACTCTTCAATGCTGCTTTTTATTATTCAATCCATGCTCCGTTTTTATCTACTTGATAGCCATCTGGAGTAATTGTATCTAACAAACAAGCACCGCTCTGCATATCCAGATAATACCACTTATCGTTAATATACTGCCAGCCAATTTTCATATTGCCATTCTGTTCATCCAAATAATACCACTTTTCATCAATATACTGCCATCCGATTCTTTTATCACCACTTTTTTGATCCCAATAGTACCACTGATTATCTTCATACTGCCAGCCGATTTTTTTTATATCATAATCTGGTTTACAGATACCATGGATCTTTTCTATCGGACAAATTTTCTCTTCTACCGTCTTACTGCTGTTTCCTGATATATAAAGCACTTTTCCGTTCTCTATTCTGACAAATAATCCTGTATGATCCGCTCCGTTGCTGTAATCTCCATCTGTTTCTTTTAAAATAATATCTCCCGGCTGTAAATCTTTCAATGACAGTATCCCTGCATAATTATTTCCATAACCGCTAACCTCTGGACGAATACCTCCCTCCAAAAAATAAAAACGCCCCATCTCTGAATAATAATTATAAAATCTACGAGAACTTCTCTTTTTTGGAAATACTGTTTCTGGAATACCCGCCTGACAGGCACACCAAGAAGCAAACTCTGAACACCAAGCCTGCTTTGCATCCCCTGCCCATGCTCCAAATATAGTAGATCCATCATCTGATCCTTTATATCCTAATTGCGACTCAGCAACCGCTATAATATCCTTTCTCCAATCCCCTGTTAATTCTGGAAGCGGAAATGCATCTGGATATTCTTCCTGTCTTTCCTCTCCTAATAAAATTTCTTCTGACAATACAGAAAATTTCAATATTTTTTCTTTATTATATTCTTCTTTATCCTGATATTCAGAAGCGATAAAAGTACTGTCACTTGCCTTTGCCAAACTGATATTATATTTGGATAATATTGATAAAATACTAATCCCTAATATGCCTATGTAATAATTACATTTTTTTATTTTTACTTTCATCTTTTTTCTCCCCTATCTGATTTTATATAAATATTACTGAATATCTAATGCATAAAATATAATTCTGTTCTTGTTATTTAGAATCCAATATTTTTACTCTATCTTTATATAAATATCGTGAACAATCCTTTTATTTTATCCATACACCATTTTTATCCACTTGATATCCGTTTGGTATAATACAACTTACTGCCATATCACCGTTGCTACCTTTTAAGAAATACCATTTTTCTTTATCCAATATCCAGCTATTTTCTACCATAGCACCATCTATTCCTAAATAATACCACTTGTTATTACTTAAAATCCATCCTGTTACCATATAACCAGCTTTATTAAAAAAATACCACTTATTATCTATAAATTGCCATTTGTTAGCAGGATAGCTATTGTCTGCATTTTGATACCACCAATCAGTATAATCTTTAACCCATTTTCCTATTGAAGAAACTGTTTTTATATTAGTAATTTTATCATTATTTGTATTATCCGAATCATCATCTAAACTAAAACTGCTATTTGTTCCTGAATGATTTCCAGAAGAACCAATATTATTACTGGAATTATTATTTGAACCATTCCCATTTCCAGTATTTGAATTATTATTTTCTTCAATCAAAACATGATTGTTTGAAGAAGAAAATGTTACTTTACTGATAATATCATCATTATGCTTTATTACTATTTCTACTTCTGATAAAGAATTTCCTGTTAAAGAACTACATCTAAAAAAAGCAAAATTACCAATTGAAGTAACACTATTTGGAACTATTACCTCCTCATCAGTACCATGATATGCAATTAAAACACCATTTTCATCGATTTCAAAATCACTTTCTATACTTGTTGCAACAATTTGATCCTCACTAATCTCCTATGCTTTTCTTATTCTTTTAACCTGCAAAATCTTTTTTATTTTTTCTTATCCTTTTAATAAAAGAAGTACTCCTTTTCTATAGTTTCTTTTTCAAATTCATAATATCATCATAGAAAATTCATACTTCTTTCTTTTTATTCATGTAAATACATTTTTATTTTTTTCATAACTCTTATAGAATCCAAGCTCCATTTTCATCAACAATATAACCATCTGGAGTAACTGTATTAATCAAACAATCTCCATTTTTCACATCTAGGTAATACCAATGATTATTCCAATTTCCTGATAACTGTAACCAACCCACTTTTAACAGTTCATCTGCTCCTGCATAGTACCATATATTCTGATACTTAATCCATTCATAAATAAAATCCTTTCTGTTGTCGCAGGCGGAAACCCACTGTCTTTAGGCGGTGGGAGAAGCCTTATAAATTCTTGCAAAAAATGCTATCTTGTGTTATCATACATACATAGAGAAAACCGTTGGGAGCAATGGATTGCTTTGAAGGCACTCTTTGTACTTTGAAAAGTTAAGATAAGAGGTTTTTCACACCAATCGTTGCGAATGTAAAATTTTAAACGTATAAAAACCAACTGCATGGCATGGGAAGTTTAAGTACCAGATGCAGTTACAGCAGAGTATATCTTTGTTGTAAAGGGTGTTGTCAACCATCCTGTGATGTAACGCTACTTTAAGTAGTAATACTTATCGAGGTTTAAAGGTCGGAGGCGTAAGCCGTTACTACGACTGGGCAGTTACAAGCCCATTCCCTTTAGGGGATGGGTAGTTGACAGAACCATCCTCATTTAAATAATACCATTTATAATTATCATATATCCACCCAACTGCCATATACTCTGTTTTTTGAAAGAAATACCATTTGCCGTTAATCAGCTGCCATTTATTTGCAGAATAACTGTTATCTTCATTTTTATATCGCCAGTCAATAGTATCCTTGATCCATTCACCTGTAACAGGAGTTATATTATTCACCAGTGATTGATTTTTTGAAGACTCTAAATCACTGTTATGATCAATATAGTGATAAGGAATATCATCAAAATATGCATATTCCTCAGCCCAAGAATCAGGTTCACAATAAATCGTTAATTTCTCTCTGCAATCATAAAACGCCCCTTTCGCTATATTAGGGTTTCCCGGAATAACAATTTTTTCCAAACTTGTACATCCATTAAAAACAACTTCTTCTATAGCACGAAATTCTTTTGAAAGAGTAATTTCTTTCAAACTACTACATCTTTGAAATGCATCTTTTCCCATGCTGGTAACTCCTTCCGGCAAAGTTACCTCTTTCAAACCACTGCAATTTTCAAATACACCATCTCCTATACTGGCAAGATTTTCTGAAAAAGTTATTTTTGTCAGATTACTACAATCAGAAAAAACATACTCTCCTATACCGATAACTCCTTCTGGAATAACTACCCTTCCACCATTACCATCATACCATGTTAAAACACCATTTTCATCAATTTCAAAATCACTTTCTGTACCCATAGTAACAATTTCACTATTAAATAAAATGTTACTATTTTCAATATCCTTTTCTGTTTTATCTTCCATTTTAATATCAAACATATTTTCTTCATATACTTTTGCATAACTTGCAATATGAAATGGAACTACATTCACAGAAACTGTTCCTAGCATCAACATGGTTGTCAGGCTTATTCCTAAACCTTTCTTATAATATTTTTTCATTTTCAACCTCCTAAACATGTTCTTTTATTTATATAACTCTTTAACCCCTTAACATAACAATCCCTAAGTAACACCTTCACATAATTTTTCCGATTTTATACATTATAATAATACGTTTCTAATTTCGCAGATTGAAACAATCTGTGAAAAAAAAAGTGGTATTCGACAAATTTCATCGAAAACCACTTTTTCACAGCAATACCGTGCCTAAGTGCCAACGGGAAATGATGACCCTGCATCGAACACCATTCCGCTTTCGGCTGTGTATTCCATATCGAAAAAATAGCAACAAATCATAAAATGTTCTCTGTAACCTGTGACGTAAAGTATCTTACTTTAATTAGGCTTTTAGATAAAAGAAACCATAAAAAAGGAACTTTCACCAAACGCAGAAAAAATAAAATTCTTTTTTCGTTCCGGGGTCAAAAAACAGCCAGATTCGAAAACGGTGAACCGCCTGCAGTGACTTTGGAGAAAAGTTAGAAGTTCTTGACTTCTGCTTAAGAACATAAGATTTTTTTCACATACTGCTTCCATGCAGTGTGTGAAAAAAAAGGAGCGTGCTTAGCCCGGCGTATCGAAATGGAATTGTTTTGTAACAGATGGAATCGTTTGGTATGTCCATTTCGTTTTGGCTGCCATGAGGGCGAATTGCGCTCTGGTCTGTCCGGTTAGATGCATAACCCTGCAGAAGTCTTAGAACTTCTTACTTTTTGGAAACTGGAACAGCAGGCGGTTTACCGTTTTCGAATCTGGCGTCCCCTCCCCCAAAAACATATTAAAACACTTGATACTCTCAGCAAAATTCCGCTTTCTGCGTTCCCTCCATACAACTCCTCACAATTCCTTCATAATCAGCCTGTGACGCCTGCAAAATCTTGCTCTTTTCAACCCCATAATCCTCCAAACAAGCCGTCGTCCTCCCCCCAATACTATAAAATCTTTTACACTGTCCCATCTTCTGCCCCAACCCCTGAAACATTCTCTCCACAGAAGAAGCACAGGTAAAACAAATCCCGTCATACTCCTCCAATGCCCCGATCTTCTCCAAATCCAGTTCCACAGCCTGATTTTCATAGACCACAACCTCCTCTAGCCTGCAACATCCTTTCAATGCCTCTTTCAAACCTCCATCTGCATTTCCTGCCTTTACATACCACACCTTCTCCTCCCCAGTCAGCAACTCTTTAAACTCTTTGGCAAAAACATCACTCTCATACCGTTTCGGAACAAAATCCGCATATAACCCATACTTTTGCAGCTCCTCCGCTGTCTTTTCTCCAATCACTGCAATCTGACACCCCGCCAGTTTCCGTATATCCAACCGACTTTTATAAAAATTTTCAAAAAACCCTTCTACCCCATTCTTACTGGTAAAAATAATCCACTCCACTTCTTTTATTTCCGCTTCCAAAATCTGTACATTTTTCTTTACAATCCTTCCGATCTGCACTTCCTCCACAGCCGCTCCCTGCTCTGACAAAAGTTCCTTCAACCGTGTAACACTCTCCCCAATCTTAGGAATCAAATACCGTTTTCCAGACAAAGGATACTCTTCAAAAAAATTTAACTTATCTCTAAAAGAAACCACATCCCCTACCACAATCAAAGCCGGAGAAATCAACTCCGCCCGTTTTACCTCTTCCTCAATATGCTCCAAATCCGACACACAAGTCTTTTGCCTAACCGTTGTAGCACAGGAAATCACCGCTGCTTTTGCCTCTTTCGACATTCCCGCCTCTATCAGCCGCTCAGCAATTTCTCCCACCTTACTAAGCCCCATCAAAAACACACAAGTTTCCTTCCCTTTAGCCATTGCCTTAAAATCAATATCTGCCAATTCATCCCGCCTATCATGCGCCGTCACAATATGAAACCCGGACGCCACTCCACGATGGGTGATCGGAATTCCCGCATAAGAAAGCCCCGCAATCCCAGAAGTCACACCCGGAATCACAGTAAACGGCACTCCCTTCTCTCTTAAAAATATCCCCTCTTCTCCGCCACGTCCAAATACATAGACATCTCCCCCCTTCAGGCGAACCACCGTTTCATACTCCATGCTCTTTTCCACCAAAAGCCGATTGATTTCTTCCTGCTTCATCGTATGACAATGGTTTGCCTTTCCCACATAAATCTTTTCACACCCCTCTTTTGCCTCCTCCAACAGCTCAGGAGAAGAAAGCCGATCATAAATAATACAATCCGCCTTCCGAATAGCACAAGCCCCTCCTACCGTAATCAATTTCGGATCACCCGGACCTCCCCCAACCAGATAAACCCGTCCCGCTATCTGCTGCCGAATCTGAACTGCCGCCTTTTGCGCCAATCCCTTTGTATCATCCCCTCTCACTTCCGCATAAGCCTGTTTCCCTCCAGACCTATTTCCAAACATAGCCAAAAGACAATATTTCCCATCCGCTTCCTTTCTGCAGACCGCCCCTATCGGGACATGACAATCCCCTCCCATTTCCAACAAAAACTCCCGTTCCACTTCCACAGTCTTAACCGTTTCCATATCACTCAGCGCATCCAGCATCTCAAGAAGCCGTTTATCCTCTTTTCGAATCTCCAATGCCAAAACCCCCTGAGCCGGTGCAGGAATCATCTGCTCCACATCCAAATACTGTGTAATCCGATCTTCTTTCCCCAGACGATGCAGCCCAGCAGCCGCCAACAAAAGCCCATCCAGCTTTTCTTCCTCCATTTTTCGAATCCGAGTATCCACATTCCCCCGAATCCCAACTACCCTTAAATCCTCTCTTAAACTCTTTAACTGCACCTGCCGCCGCTTACTCCCAGTTCCAATCACCGCCCCCTTCGGCAGTTCCTCCAACGAACCTCTCTCCCGCAAAATCAGCACATCTCTCACATCCTCCCGCTTCCATGCCTTTGCAAATACAAGCCCATCAGCCAAAATAGAGGGCATATCCTTCATACTATGCACCCCAATGTCTGCCTCCCCATTTAAAATCTTTTCTTCAATCTCCTTTACAAATACACCCTTCTCCCCAATCTGATCCAGCGGTCGATCCAATACAAGATCCCCCTTTGTCTTTACCACCAAAATTTCAAATTCATTCTCAGGATACGCCTGCATCAAACGTTTCCGTACATAATTCGCCTGTACAAGTGCCAATTGAGAACCTCTTGTTGCAATTCTATATTTCATAATCTTTCTCCTGTTTTATATTTTACACCCATTTACAGCTTTTTTAATTTTAATTCACAAATAAAGGAAACGCCAAATATAAACCCTCCAAATATCTGGCTGTTTCTTGACTCCGAAAAAAAGAATAACATTTCAATCTTTTCTCTTCCGCTATCCAGTCAACAGCGAGATTTGGCTGGCTGGTTTCCTATGCCAGCGACTTCGGAGAACGGTTAGAAAGTCTTAGGATTCTGTCCAACACCTAGAATTTTTTGCACATACTGCTTCCATGCAGTGTGTGCAAAAAAAGGGGCG
>CAJUGZ010000183.1 GCA_910585855.1 uncultured Lachnospiraceae bacterium
AAAAAAAAGGGGCGTGTTTAGCCCGTATGATAAGAAAGAGGCTGTCTTACGGCTGATAACCCCCTTCCTTACACCCGTTTCGTTTCGGCTGTCATAAGGGCGAATTGCGCCCCGGTCTGTCTGGTTAGAGAAAGGAAAAGGCAGAAGTCTTAGAACTTCTTGCTTTTTGGAAACCGGAACAGCAGACTGTCCACTGTTTTCGAATCTGGCGTCCTATGAAAACAACCCCTTTCCGGCAGCATCCTATCTCCAAAAGCCTAATGATAATAAAAGAATCACAAGTAATAAAATTATTTTTCCAGCAGACGTTGACATTTTTATTTTAATATGCTATAAAAGATACCAGAAACCGATGAGAAAGAGCAAGTACTTACGTTTCCTTTTATAACAGAGAGCTGCAGAGGGTGGAATGTAGTATAAAAGACGGAAAGGAATGGGCTTTTGAGGGCGAGTTGAAAAATCAGTAGACAAGACGGAGAGAACACTTCGTTATCAAATCAAGCATATGATAGTATGCAAGAAGCGGATGCAAAATTGCATCAAGCCGGGTGGCACCGCAGGAGAGTACTCTTGTCCCAGCAGTCGATTGGGATAGGAGTTTTTTTGTTTTAATTTATTATAATATAATGCTGTATATGCAGAAAAGAGGTTCAATATGAGTAAAGAAAAAAAAATTCCCTACAAAATTTATCTAGAAGAACATGAGATGCCAAAAAGCTGGTATAATGTACGGTCTGATATGAAGAACAAACCAGCCCCGCTACTAAATCCGGGGACATTACAGCCGCTGACTTATGAAGAAATGCGTGGTATTTTCTGTGACGAACTCTGTAAACAAGAACTAGACGACACCACTCCTTATTTTGAAATTCCAGAAGAAATTCAAAAATTTTATAAAATGTATCGTCCGTCACCGTTAGTACGAGCTTATTGTTTGGAAGAAAAATTACAAACTCCAGCAAAAATCTATTATAAATTTGAAGGAAATAATACAAGCGGCAGTCATAAGCTAAACTCTGCGATTGCACAGGCATACTATGCCAAAAAACAAGGACTAAAAGGCGTTACCACAGAAACCGGTGCCGGACAGTGGGGAACGGCTCTTTCTATGGCTTGTGCTTATCTGGGACTTGACTGTCAGGTCTATATGGTAAAATGCTCCTATGAACAAAAACCATTCCGCAGAGAAGTTATGAGAACTTATGGTGCAAATGTTACTCCTTCTCCTTCTAATACGACAAAAGTAGGACGAAAAATATTAGAAGAATTTCCGGGAACTACCGGAAGCCTTGGCTGCGCTATTTCTGAAGCGGTTGAAGCTGCTACCAGCCAAGAGGGATACCGTTATGTACTTGGTTCGGTACTCACACAGGTTTTGCTTCATCAGTCTATCATCGGACTGGAAACCAAAACAGCTATGGATAAATATGGAATCAAACCGGATGTTATTATCGGATGTGCCGGAGGCGGTTCTAATCTAGGTGGTCTGATCTCTCCTTTTATGGGAGAAAAACTGCGGGGAGAAGCAGATTATCGCTTTATTGCAGTAGAACCTGCTTCCTGCCCAAGTCTGACCAGAGGAAAATATGTCTATGATTTCTGTGATACTGGTAAAGTTTGTCCTTTGGCTAAAATGTATACGTTAGGAAGCGGATTTATCCCTGCACCAAACCATGCCGGCGGACTTCGGTATCATGGTATGAGTTCAGTACTGTCACAGTTATATGATGACGGCTATATGGATGCAGTCAGCGTAGAACAGACATCCGTATTCCAAGCAGCAGAAACATTTGCCAGAGTAGAAGGTATTTTACCTGCACCAGAAAGTTCTCATGCTATAAAAGTAGCAATTGATGAGGCTTTAAAGTGTAAAGAAACCGGAGAAGAGAAAACAATTCTCTTTGGACTTACCGGAACAGGATATTTTGATATGATGGCATATGAACGATTTAATAATGGAGAGATGACCGATTATATTCCTACAGATGAAGAATTGGCAAAAGGATTAGCTGGTGTTCCTCAGTTTCCGGGGAATCAGGTTTAAGTTTTTTTAGAAAGATGCTGGGAGAGGGACGCCGAAAGCCGAATGGAACTCTATTCCGGGTTCGCTTGCGCTTAGCATTTCCTCGTAGCGGACACATAAGACGCCAAAATACGGCGTCTAAGTGCCGACGGGAAATGATGACCCTGCATAGAGCTCCATTCGACCTTCGACTGTGTACTCCAGACTGGAAAAACTACAACAAATTTTTTATATACCCTCAAAATCAAATTGAGGGATAAAACTTTCCTCTGCGGTATCTCCCTCTTGTATCAATCCATTTTCTACCCCTAGTGCAATCGCATAGTCTACCAGTTCATCATACTCTTTTACTGTTACTTTTCGATTTAATTCTGGAATATTTGCTGTTTTAGGAAGTGGTGTGTATTGATTTAGAATACTGATTACGATTCCATTTCCATAGGTTTGATACAGATAGCGAATCACTGCTTTTGCATCTTCTAAACATCCCGGCAGCAGCAAATGTCTTACAATTACACCTTGCTTCATTCTTCCACGTCTGTCATAGAGAATCTCTTTTTTCTGTCTTACCATTTCTTCTAAAGCAGCACTTGCTCTTTCAAAATAATCGACTGCATTAGAATAGCGCAATGATAAATCCTTACTTATATATTTAAAATCCGGCAGATAGATATCCACATACTCTTCTAATCCCCGAATCGCTTCCACTGTTTCATATCCGCTTGTATTATAGACAATCGGAATCCTAAGTCCTTCTTTTTTACTTTTCTCTAATGCCTTTTTTATCTGATTGGCATAGTGAGTCGGTGTTACTAAATTAATATTATTCGCTCCTTTTTCCTGTAACTCCAAAAAAATTTCTGCCAGACGTTCTATTGAAACCGCTTTTCCCACACTTCCGTCTGCAATCGCACCATTTTGACAAAATACACACTGCAGCGTACAGCCAGAAAAAAACACGGTTCCAGAACCCTCTTCCCCCGAAAGACAAGGTTCTTCCCACATATGAAGCGCTGCTCTGGCAGCATAAATCTCCTCTGTCATACCACAGTATCCGATTTGCCCAGCTTTTCGATCTACAAGACATCCTCTCGGACACAGACTGCAACCCATAGTCCTATCCTTCCTTTCTGTCCTCAAAATTAGCCATTTATCAATCCCCTACCCTTTTCTCTTTTTGTTCTCTTCTTACTCCTATCTTTTATACTGATAAAAATAATATTCCAAATCAAAATATGTCTGCTCCTCACTTTTTTCAACTACCTGCCACTCCGACTCCTGATCTAAATTCACCATATAACAGTCTGCCTGATAAGCATAATCAATCTTTGTAATATATGCCGTCTTGCAATAAGGCAAAAACTGCCGATATACACTAGCTCCTCCCACAATAAAAATATCCTCTTCTGCATACTGCTTTAATTCCTTCCACGCTTCCTCCACACTATGCACCACAATACCGCCCCGAATAGAAAAATTTCTGTCACCAGAAAGAACAATATTCGTCCTCTGTGCAAGAGGAATCCCATTTGGAAAAGTAGCAAGGGTTTTTCGTCCAAGAACAATAACCTTTCCTTTTGTCATCTCCCGAAAATACTTTTGATCTGCCGGAATCTGTACCAGCAAATGCCCTCTATATCCAATTCCCCAATTCTGATCAACCGCCGCAATAAGATTCATGTTTCCTCCTTTTTCTCCTGCTTATACAGTCCACTTAACCCACAAATCTAATTTTTCTATAAAACTTTCCATAACAGGGAGTAATTTTTCTCGAAAAAAACGCTAAAATCTGAAAGAAGGTCTGCACCACACCGGGCTCGCTTTCACTCCTCATAGTGGACACTAAAGTACTAAAATACAGCACATCATTATTATACTCTTTATAACCATGTCATTCTAAGGCTGTCAAAACCAGCTGGAATCGGAAGGAAAGTCTATGGAGGGTCATCATTTCCCGTCGGCACTTAGGTGCTGTGTTTTAGCACCTTATGTGTCCGCTACGAGGAAATGCTAAGCGCAAGCAGGCCCGGAATAGACCTTCCTTCCGATTCCAGCGTCCCCTTCGATTTATTTAACAAATAAATACTTATACACCTATTCTGCTGTCATCATTTTTACAATCTTAATATTACTTTCCTTTGATAAATCAACATAAGTATCTTCTATCTGTACCAGCGGACGGGAAATATGATTCGGATGGATCATAATAATTTCTCCCTCTCTGCCATCGCTTAATTTTACTTTATTATGTATATACAAAGCCGCAATATTTCTTAAAAATGTCATAATATATTCAATCTCAAAAAGGTGCAGTCCCTCCGCTTCAAATTGAGCAATCACATCAAACGGACAAATCGAATCCCGATAACTTCGATTGCTGGTCATTGCATCATAGACATCTGCAATCGCTACCACCTTAGCAAAAGAAGCGATTTTCTCCTGCCCTGCTCCCATTGGATATCCGCTGCCGTCACATCGCTCATGATGCATCAACACGGTTAATTTCACCCGCTCGTCCAGATCCATATTTTTTATCAGATGATACCCCCGCACTGTATGAGATTTTATAATATGATACTCTTTATCATCTAGTTTATAAGGTTTTAACAAAATATTTTTCGGAATCAGCAATTTTCCAATATCATGCAAAAGCCCTGCTACCAAAAGCACCTCTAAATCTTCTTTTGAAAACCGCAGCCACCGTCCAAGCATTACAGAAACCAAAGCTACATTTAGGGAATGTTGATAGATTAAATCCGAATCTCCCTGTACCTGAACCAGCAGATCAAATAAATCTCCAGCACTCTGCATCTGCTTTAACAGGCTATTTACACTCTGCACCATGGTTTCTAATGCTTCCCGATTGTTTAAATCCTTTATAAAATTATCCAATGCATACTGTACTTGTTCTGCTGTCTGATCCAGCATCTGTTTTATTGGCTCTTTTTCTAACTCTTTTTTTTGTTCTTTTTCTATTGTCTGTTCTGCTTTTCGATCGGTTTCTTCTTCCTCTTTTACTACAGTAACTGCAGAAATATGATAAAGAGCAAGTTTTTCAATATGTTTATCTGTTAAAACCGTTTTCCTTGGAAAAATCATCTGATCCGACGCATTATAAACGTCAGTGGCAAGAATCATTCCCTCCTTTATATTTTCAAGCCTTATTCGTATTCTCCCCATACTAAACTCCATTCTGCCTGTCACGATTTTTCATGATTCTCTGCCAATTACAGTTTTTTTATCCGTTCCACTGCTTCCAATGTATTTTCATAACTTCCAAAAGCAGTCAGACGGAAATACCCTTCTCCGCTAGGTCCAAACCCGGATCCCGGTGTTCCTACTACATTTGCCTGCTCTAACAAATAGTCAAAAAATTCCCAAGAACTCATCTTATCTGGTGTCTTCAGCCAGATATAAGGAGCATTTACACCGCCGGAAACCGTATAGCCTGCCAAAGTAAGCCCTTCGCAAATCACCTTTGCGTTTTTCATATAATATCCAATCTGTTCTTTGGTCTGTTTCTGCCCTTCTTCACTGTAAACCGCTTCACCGGCACGCTGAATAATATAAGGCGCACCATTAAACTTTGTTCCCTGTCTGCGAGCCCAAAGAGAATGAAGCGTTGTTCCTTTACACTTTAATTCCTTTGGTACTACAGTAAAACCAAGACGTGTTCCAGTAAATCCAGCATTTTTTGAAAAACTGCGAATTTCGATTGCACAGGCAGTTGCTCCCTCACATTCGTAAATACTATGCGGTACATCTTCCTCCGTAATATAAGCCTCATAAGCCGCATCATAAATAATAACAGCCCCAACTTTTAAAGCATAATCCACCCACTTTTGAAGTTCCTTCTTTGTAATTGTAGAACCTGTCGGATTATTTGGAAAACAAAGATAAATCAAGTCTGGCTCTTTCGAAGGAAGTTCCGGTGCAAAATTGGTTTCTTCGGTACAAGGCATATAAATTACATCACTCCACTTCTGAAGTTCTTCGTTATACTCCCCTGTCCGACCTGCCATTGCATTGGTATCTACATAGACCGGATAAACCGGATCGCAGACAGCAATTTTATTTTCCAAAGCAAAAATATCCCCGATATTTCCAGAGTCACTTTTTGCTCCATCACTGATAAACACCTCATCCACAGAAATCTGGCATCCACGTGCCTGATAGTCATGTTCTACGATTGCTTTTCTTAAAAACTCATATCCCAAATCTGGTGCATACCCATGAAACGTTTCCGCTTTTCCCATTTCATCCACTGCCTTATGCAGTGCCTCAATCACTGCCGGTGCTAATGGCTGTGTCACATCTCCGATTCCAAGACGAATAATCTTTTTATCTGGGTTTGCCTGTGCAAAAGCATTTACTTTCTTGCCAATAGTAGAAAACAAATAGCTTCCCGGCAGCTTTAAATAGTTTTCGTTCATCTTAAACATGGTTTTTTCCTCCTTACACTCAATCCATCTTATTTTTTCTCATCCTATTTTTTCTTTACAAAACCATACTAGTAGCATACACTGAAATCCAAAAAAAATCAAACAAATAATTCTAAAATCATTTGTGCCGTTTCTGCCATATTGACTCCATCATCCATACTTGTCTTTTGAATATAGCGATGTGCCTCCTCCTCCGACAGATGATTGCGTTCCATTAAAACCCTTTTTGCCTGTTCAATAACTGCCCGATCTTCACCACTGCGTTTCTTTGGCTGTGCTTTCCGTTTTCTTTTCTTTCGCATCAGTGACTGTACCATCATATCCACTGTATTCAGCAGATCATTTACCTTAATTGGCATAGGCAGATAGACAATCCCTTCCTCTTGATTCCCTTCCCAATACCTCTGAGAAGCAATCAAAAGCATTTCAAAATATTTTGGAAGATTCTGATATAATTCCCGATATACCATATCCCGAAAATGATATCCGCAGATAACAATTCCGTCCTGAAATAAATCTGCCTCCTGCAAAGCCTGCGCACCAGTTGTACATACCCCTGACACAGAAAAACCATGGCGAACCAGCAGATTTCGGATTCCCTTTGCATCTTCCAGCTTTGGAAATGCAACTATAATATTTGCCATTATGGTTTCCACCCCTCTCCTATGCATCCTCCATACCGGCAGCCAATCATTTTTCCAACTCGACTATCCTTGTTCAGCATCGGTAAAGGTACTCCCCAATCTCCCAATCTGTTACCTGTGCACGATACTGTGCCCATTCTGCTTTTTTTGCTTCCAGATATTTTTCTGTCACACGTTTTCCTAATACTTCCCGAATCAGCCGATCTTTTTCCAGTTCCGCAATCGCCTCTCCTAAATCCGCAGGAATCCCTTTCTTTATTCTTTCTCCTTTTTTGTCTATACTGTTTGGCAAAACCAGTCCTCTCTTTATCCCATCCAATCCCGCTGCCAAACAAACTGCCAATGTCAGATAGGGATTACATGCCGAATCAGGACAACGAAGCTCAATCCTTGTTCCCTCCCCTCTCGTTGGCGGAATACGAATAAAAGAACTTCGATCCGAAACAGACCAAGCGATCTTAGAAGGAGCTTCAAATCCAGATACCAAACGCTTATACGAATTTACAATCGGATTTGTAATCAGCATCATCCCTCTCATATGTGCCAAAAGCCCTGCAATAAACTGATAAGCCGTTGTACTCAGTCCATACATATCCTCCTGATCCGCAAAAACATTTTTCCCGTCCTTCACTAAAGACATATTGGTATGCATCCCGGAACCATTGATTCCAAATACCGGTTTTGGCATAAAAGTAGCATGAAGTCCATGCCTTTTTGCAATCGAACGAACCGCCAGTTTAAAAGTCATAATATTATCTGCAGCATTCAATGCCTTATCATAGCGAAAATCAATCTCATGCTGCGCCGGAGCTGCCTCATGATGAGAAGATTCTACAATAAACCCCATATCCTCCAAACTAAGTACAATATCCCGCCTTGCATTTTCTCCCAAATCTAACGGTCCTAAATCAAAATACCCCGCTTTCTCATGTGTCGTAGTTGTAGGAAGCCCATTGTCATCCGTATGAAACAAAAAAAACTCACACTCCGATCCCACATAAAACGTATATCCCATATCGGCTGCCTCTTTTAACACCCTCTTTAAAATAAAACGGGGATCTCCTTCAAATGGATCTCCGCAAGGCAGATAGACATCACAAATCAGTCTTGCCACTTTCCCCTGCTGAGGCCGCCAAGGAAAAATTTGAAACGTATCCAAATCAGGATAAAGACACAAATCCTCCTCCATCTTTACAAACCCGTCAATCAAAGAACCATCAAACATACACTGTCGGTTACATACCCGTTCTAACTGACTTGCCGTAACCGCCATATTCTTTAAAGTCCCAAACAGATCCGTAAACTGAAGCCGAATAAACTCCACCCCCTCTTCCTCTACCAAACGCATTAGATCTTCCTTCGTATACCTGCTCATCTTCTCTCCTCCATTTCCTTTTTATCAATATAATAATACCCATAACAAACTTTTTAATTTTCAGCATCCTCTCAGCTTCCTGTTTCCATATAGAAAAAAAGGCGTACCTTTCCTAGGTGAACGCCTTTGTTCTGCCTCTATCATAATCATCTTTTCTCAAAATGTCAATCATTATTCAGTGAGGACGCCAGATTCGAAAACGGTGGGCAGCCTGCTGTTCCACGTTTCCAAAAAGCAAGAAGTTCTAAGACTTCTGCCTTTTCCTTGATCCAGCCGGACAGACCGGGGCGCAATTCGCCCTCATTTCAACCGAAACGAAACG
>CAJUGZ010000184.1 GCA_910585855.1 uncultured Lachnospiraceae bacterium
GAACCGAAATCAGAAGCCGTAGACTTTCTTACCGTTTGGAGCGGAGCAGGCAAAGGACAGAAGCAAACCGCCTCTTGCGTCCGGTGAAAGAAAATTTTTTTCGGCAGCGTCTTGGTTTGTGAGTTTATATTGTTATATGATGAGTTCAGGTAGTCAAAAGAAAGGATTTGTGCTATACTAGCGCTGTGGGGTTTTATTATGTTTTTTTAGGGAAAAGAATAAGGAGTCGTTGTTTATGTCGGTACAGGGAGAAACGAAAGAAAGAATAAAAATTCAAGTACGAGAGCCAAAGCGTTATCAAGTAATGATGCATAATGATGATTTTACATCTATGGATTTTGTGGTGGAAATTTTAGTGGAGATTTTTCATAAATCAGAGCCGGAGGCAAATCGGCTGATGTTGATGGTGCATAGAAGCGGGAAGGCGTCTGTGGGATCTTATCCTTATGATATTGCAGTAACAAAAGTACAGGCAGCACAAGAAAGAGCAAAGGAAGAAGGATTTCCGTTTCGGATGACCGTTGAGGAGGTGTAATTATGCGGATATCAAGTGAAGTGGCAGAAATGATTAATGCAGCAATTGTATTGGCAGAAAAAGTACATTTTGAATTGATTACACCAGAACTGTTTTTGTATGTTGCTTGTCAGAATAATGTATTTGCACGGGCGTTTGAGAATTGCGGCGGGCAGATAAAGAAATTGGCGGATGATATTACCACTTATTTAAATGAATATATGGAAAAGGGGACAGAGGATGTAAAAAAAACACCGGAATTTTCAAAGGGTATGGAACTGACACTGACGCTGGCTTGGGAAATGGTGCAAAACAGTGAGAAGTATGTAGTGGAGTTGGTGCATATTGTTTATGCAATGTATCAGTTAAAGGAAAGTGATGCTATTTATTTTATGCGTGTACAGGGAATTGAACATACTGAATTGATACAGGAGATGATTGTTCTTGCTGAGGAGGAGGCGGAGAAAAAAGGGAGAAATAAAAAAAGGGGAAGAAGGAAAGAACGGGGAGAGATAAAGGAAAATATGGGAAGTATGGGAAATGTAGAAATAGAAAAAAACGATTCGGAAGAAAATACAGATCAGACAGATGCGGTTTGGCAGCAGTATGCCAGTTGTTTGAATGATGAGTTGGAAGGAATCAATCCTTTGATTGGCAGGGAAGAGGAACTAGAAAGGACAATGCAGATTCTTTGCCGAAAGGAAAAGAACAATCCGCTGCATATTGGAGAGCCGGGAGTGGGAAAGACGGCGATTACTTATGGGCTGGCAAAGATGTTAAATGAGAATCGTGTTCCAGAAACGCTGAAGAGAGCAAGGATTTTTTCGTTGGATTTGGGAAGTTTACTGGCAGGAACACAGTATCGGGGGGATTTTGAAAAACGTTTTAAACGGGTGATGGACAGTATCAATCGGGAGGAAAAGCCGATTGTTTATATTGATGAAATTCACAATATTGTAGGAGCAGGTGCGGTAAACGGAGGGGCATTTGATATTTCTAATATGTTAAAACCATATTTGACAGCAGGGCATATTCGTTTTATTGGTGCTACTACTTATGAGGAATATAAAAAGCATTTTGAAAAAAACAAAAGTCTGGTCAGAAGGTTTCAAAATATTGAAATAAAAGAGCCGACTATTTCTGATACAATAGAGATATTAAAGGGATTAAAAAAGAATTATGAAGATTTTCACGGAGTTTATTATTCGGAAGAGGTGTTAGAGTATTCGGTTCAAATAAGTGCAAAGTATATCAATGAGCGGTATTTGCCGGATAAAGCGATTGACTTGATAGATGAAGCAGGTGCTTACTGCAGGCTGCATCCGTTAGAGAAGGAAGAGGGAGAGAGGCGGTCGGTAGAAAAGGAATTGATTGATGAAATTGTAGCAAAGACCTGTCATATTCCAAAGCAGGCAGTAGAGCAGGAAGAAATCGAATCACTGGCTACATTAAAGGAGCGGCTGCAAAATCTTGTGTATGGGCAGGAGGAAGCAATTACACAGGTGGTAAATGCCGTAAAGTTTTCAAGAGCCGGACTTTTAGAAGAAGGAAAGCCTTTGGCAAGTCTGCTGTTTGTAGGACCGACCGGTGTGGGGAAAACGGAGATAGCAAAAAGTCTTGCAAAAGAGCTGGGTATCTCTTTGATTCGTTTTGATATGTCGGAGTATGAAGAAAAACATGCGGTTGCAAAATTGATTGGTGCACCCGCAGGGTATGTGGGATATGAAGAGGGCGGACTTTTGACAGAGAAAATCCGCAAATCTCCACATGCCGTTCTTTTATTGGACGAAATTGAAAAGGCACATGCAGATATTTATAATGTCCTTCTTCAAGTGATGGATTATGCGACATTGACAGATAATCAGGGCAGAAAAGCGGATTTTCGAAATATTATTCTTATTATGACCTCAAATGCAGGAGCAAGTCAGTTAGGCAAACCCGGAATTGGTTTTCGGGAGCGGGATAAAAATACGGATTTTATTTTAGAAGAGGTAAAGCGTATTTTTCAACCTGAGTTTCGCAACAGGTTAAGTCGGATTGTAGTATTTCACGGAATGGATGAGCAGATGGCAGAGCAGATTGTAGAGAAAAAGCTGGGAGAACTTCAGAAATTGCTTTTGCCAAAGCAGGTTGTGCTTTCTATGGATAAAAAAGCAAAAGATCTGGTAAAAAAGAGAGGAATCAGTGCAGAGTATGGTGCAAGAGAAATTGAGCGTGTCATACAAAGTGAGATTAAGCCGCTTTTAGTAGATGAAATTTTATTTGGAGTTTTAAAAGAAGGCGGCAGATGTAGGCTGACTGTAAAAAATGATCAGTTTCAGATTTGTTTAAAAAAATAAAAAAGTAAGAAGTAAAAAGGGGGATTTTATGCCGGTTTATCGTTTAAATAAGAAAGAAATATCTTTTCCCAATCCAACGCTTGCACGTTCGGACGGATTGCTTGCGATAGGGGGAGATTTAAGTGTAGAACGTCTGCTGCTTGCCTATACGCATGGAATTTTTCCATGGTATACACCCGGAGAGGAAATTTTATGGTGGTGTCCGAAGAAGCGGTTTGTAATTTTTCCAAATGAGATACATATTTCTCATTCTATGAAAAAATATGCTAAGAAGCATGATCTACAGATTCAGCTTAATCGAGATTTTGCAGATACCATGCACCGCTGCCGAATAAAAAGGGAGCAGAAGGAAGGAACTTGGATTTCAGATGAAATGGAAGAAGCTTATTATCGGCTTTATCAGGCAGGATATGCTGTTGGAGTAGAAGCATTGGAAGATGGAGAACTGGCAGGTGGGCTTTACGGTGTTTCGATTGGAAAATGTTTTTTTGGTGAAAGCATGTTTTCAGAAAAAGAGAATGGATCAAAGGCAGCATTGATAGGGCTGTCACAGTTGTTGGAGGAAAAAAGGTTTTTATTGATTGACTGTCAGTTTTATACGGAGCATTTGGAAAGTATGGGCGGGCGGTATTTAGCTTGGAGAGAATTTGATAAGATGCTGCAGGAGGGAACGGGGCGAAAAAAATGTTGAGTTTTTTGAAAGGGGAGGACACCGAAAGCCAAAGGGAGTGCTATTTTGGGTTCGTTTGCGCTTAGTTATAAAAAAAGTACAGAACAAAAGTTCGATTTTTGTTCTGTACTTTTTTTGACTTATATGTTATAATGAAAAACCGAATGACTGGATGATGACAGATAAATTTTTTCGGTTATAAATGGGAGGTTTTAGTATGCCAGAGTTTAAATTACATGCCCCATATAATCCTACAGGGGATCAGCCAGAGGCGATCGCTGAGCTGGTCAAAGGGTTTCAAGAGGGAAATCAATTTCAGACTTTATTGGGGGTTACGGGTTCGGGAAAGACATTTACAATGGCAAATGTTATTCAGGAATTGCAAAAGCCAACACTTGTAATTGCTCATAATAAAACGTTGGCGGCACAGTTATATGGTGAATTTAAGGAGATGTTTCCTGAAAATTCTGTAGAATATTTTGTATCTTATTATGATTATTATCAGCCGGAAGCGTATGTGCCTTCTACGGATACTTATATTGAGAAGGATTCTGCTATTAATGATGAAATTGATAAACTTCGTCATTCTGCTACTTCTGCTTTGGCAGAGCGAAAAGATGTGATTGTTGTAGCAAGTGTTTCTTGTATTTATGGAATTGGAAATCCTGAATTTTATCAGAAGATGACAATTTCCTTAAGACCGAATATGAGAAAGGACAGAGATGAAGTTATTGATAAACTGATTGAAATTCAGTACAGCAGAAATGAGATGGATTTTAAGCGTGGATCGTTTCGTGTGCATGGAGATGTACTGGAAATCTTTTTGCCTTCGCAGGAGGAAACAGCGATTCGGGTTGAATTTTTTGGAGATGAGATTGAGCGGATTAGCGAGGTCAATGTATTGACAGGAGAGATAAAATGTCATTTAGATCATGCTTATATTTTTCCGGCTTCTCATTATGTAGTTGATCCAGCGGCAATAGAACCAGCATTAAAGGCGATAGAAGCAGAGATGAAAGAACAAGTGACTTATTTTAAAAGTGAGGATAAGCTTCTTGAGGCGCAGCGGATTGCCGAGCGAACCAATTTTGATATAGAGATGCTGCGGGAAACCGGATTTTGCTCTGGGATTGAGAATTACAGCCGGCATCTAAATGGGATGGGAGCGGGACAGCCGCCGTATACACTGATGGATTTTTTTCCAAAGGAATATTTGATTATTGTAGATGAATCGCATATTACACTTCCGCAGATACGGGGGATGTATGCAGGAGATCGATCGAGAAAAACGACTTTGGTAGACTATGGATTTCGTCTGCCTTCTGCAAAAGATAATCGACCTTTGAATTTTCAGGAATTTGAAAGCAAAATCGATCAGATGCTGTTTGTATCAGCTACGCCAAATATCTATGAAGCAGAGCATGAGCTTTTGCGGACGGAGCAGATTATCCGTCCTACCGGACTGCTAGATCCAAAGATTGAGATTCAGTCGGTAGAAGGGCAGATCGATCATTTGATTGCAGAAATTAATAAAGAAACAGCAAAAAAGAATAAAATTTTAGTGACGACTCTAACCAAAAAGATGGCAGAGGATTTGACCGATTATATGAAAGAAATCGGAATTCGGGTAAAATATCTTCATTCCGATATTGATACATTGGAACGGGCAGAGATTATTCGGGATATGCGGCTAGATTTGTTTGATGTACTGGTTGGAATCAACCTTTTGCGGGAAGGATTGGATATCCCGGAGATTTCATTGGTAGCGATTTTGGATGCAGATAAAGAAGGATTTTTACGGTCGGAAACTTCACTGATTCAGACAGTCGGACGGGCTGCCAGAAATGTGGACGGACATGTTATTTTTTATGCCGATCAAATTACGGATTCTATGCAGGCGGCAATGGATGAAACAAAGCGGAGGCGGGAGATTCAAAAAAAATATAATGAAGAGCATGGAATTACTCCTACTACGATTCAGAAAGCCGTTCGGGATAGTATTCGTATTTCAAAGGCAGCAGAAGAATCGGATCAAGAGATTGAAAAGGATCTGGAATCTATGAGCGTGAAAGAACTGCATTGTCTGGTAAAAGAAGTGACGCAGAAGATGCATAAGGCAGCGGCAGAACTGAATTTTGAAGCGGCAGCACAGCTAAGAGATCGGATGGTGGAGATAAAAAAACATTTAATGGAAATAGAAGAATAATTGGGGATTGGCACAGGAATACTGTCAAAAGATAAATAGAAAGGGAAATAGTGATGATTCGTAAAAAAATAGACACCCAATATATTCGTATACGTGGTGCAAATGAACATAATTTGAAAAATTTGGATGTAGATATTCCAAGAAATCAGTTTGTAGTATTAACTGGATTAAGCGGTTCTGGAAAGTCTTCTTTAGCATTTGATACGATTTATGCAGAGGGGCAGCGGCGGTATATGGAGTCGCTTTCTTCTTATGCCAGACAGTTTTTAGGGCAGATGGAGAAGCCCAATGTAGAAAGTATTGAGGGGCTTTCTCCGGCGATTTCTATTGATCAAAAATCGACAAATCGAAATCCTCGTTCTACTGTAGGAACGGTGACAGAGATTTATGATTATTTTCGGCTGCTTTATGCACGGATTGGGATTCCTCACTGTCCAAAGTGCGGAAAAGAGATTAAACGGCAGACGATTGATCAAATGGTGGATCAGATTTTAAGTCTGCCGGAACGAACGAAGATACAGCTTCTTGCACCGGTCGTTCGAGGGCGAAAGGGAGAGCATGTAAAAGTACTGGAGCAGGCGAAAAAAAGCGGCTATGTGCGGGTGCGGATCGATGGAAATCTTTATGAATTGGCAGAAGAAGTAAAATTGGAGAAAAATATAAAACACAATATTGAGATTGTAGTAGATCGTTTGGCAGTAAAGCCGGGGATAGAAAAAAGGCTGACAGATTCGATTGAAAACGTGATGCATCTGTCGGACGGATTGATGATTGTAGATGTAATTGACGGAAAACCCTTGAATTTCAGTATGAGCTTTGCCTGCCCGGACTGCGGCATCAGTATGGATGAAATTGAACCAAGGAGTTTTTCGTTTAATAATCCGTTTGGTGCATGTCCTGTTTGCCTGGGGCTTGGCTATAAGATGGAATTTGCACCAGAACTAATGATTCCAGATACCAGTTTAAGTATTGAAGAGGGAGCGATTGTTGTATTGGGGTGGCAGTCCTGTACAGAAAAGGGAAGTTTTACAAGAGCGATTTTGGATGCATTAAGTGAAGCATATGGGTTTGATCTTCAGACACCGTTTCAGAATTATCCGAAGAAAATCAGGGATATTTTGCTCTATGGCACAGACGGAGAAAAGGTAAAAGTATATTATAAAGGGCAGCGTGGAGAAGGGGTATATGATATCGCATTTGAAGGGCTGGTAAAAAATGTAGAACGGCGTTATCGGGAAACTGGTTCGGAAACGACCAAAGCGGAGTATGAAACATTTATGAATATTACTCCATGCAGCGAATGTAGAGGACAGCGATTAAAGAAAACTTCTCTCTCGGTTACGGTAGGAGAAAAAAATATTTTTGAGGTAACTTCTCTTTCGATTGCAGAGTTAAAGGAGTTTCTGGCTAAGCTGGAATTAACCCCGATGCAGGCAAGAATCGGAGAACAGATCTTAAAGGAGATTCGTGCCCGTACCGGATTTTTAAATGATGTCGGTTTGGAATATCTGACTTTGGCACGTGCCACTGCCAGTCTTTCCGGCGGAGAGGCACAGAGAATCCGGCTGGCTACACAGATCGGTTCTGGATTGGTAGGAGTAGCATATATTTTGGACGAACCTAGTATCGGGCTGCACCAGAGGGACAATGATAAATTATTGAAAACATTGATGCATCTAAGAGATTTGGGAAATACCCTGATTGTGGTAGAGCATGATGAGGATACCATGTTTGCCGCAGATTACATTGTAGATATCGGGCCGGGAGCAGGGGAACACGGCGGAACTGTAGTTGCACAGGGGACGGCAGCAGAGATTATGAAAAATAAAAATTCCATTACAGGTGCTTATCTAAGCGGACGGCTGCAGATACCTGTTCCGAAAAAGCGGCGGGAACCTTCAGGATTTCTTACAATAAAAGGAGCAAGACAGAATAATCTAAAAAACATTGATGTAGAAATTCCGCTTGGAGTGATGACTTGTGTAACAGGTGTTTCTGGTTCTGGAAAAAGTTCTTTGATCAATGAGATTTTATATAAACGGCTGGCACGGGATCTCAATCGAGCCAGATATATTCCCGGAGATCATGATGAAATCATAGGAATGAAACAATTAGATAAAGTAATTGCGATTGATCAATCTCCGATTGGACGAACACCACGCTCTAATCCGGCAACTTACACCGGAGTATTTGATCTAATTCGGGATTTATTTACGGCAACGCCGGATGCAAAGGCACGTGGCTATAAAAAAGGACGTTTTAGCTTTAATGTAAAGGGCGGACGCTGTGAAGCCTGTGCAGGGGACGGAATTTTAAAGATTGCCATGCACTTTTTGCCGGATGTCTATGTACCTTGTGAAGTCTGCGGAGGAAAACGCTATAATCGGGAAACACTGGAAGTAAAGTATAAAGGAAAAAATATTTTTGATGTACTGGATATGACAGTGGAAGAAGCACTGACATTTTTTGAAAATATTCCTTCTATTAGCCGAAAAATTCAAACTTTGTATGATGTAGGACTTTCTTATATTAAATTGGGACAGCCTTCTACTGAACTGTCTGGCGGGGAGGCACAGCGCATTAAGCTGGCTACTGAATTAAGCAGGCGGGGAACAGGAAAAACAATTTATATTTTAGATGAGCCGACTACAGGGCTTCATTTTGCAGATGTGCACAAGCTGATTGAGATACTGAGGCGGCTTTCGGATGGAGGCAATACCGTTGTGGTAATTGAACATAATTTAGATGTGATAAAGACAGCAGATTATATTATCGATATTGGACCAGAAGGCGGAAATCGGGGCGGAACGGTGATTGCACGGGGAACGCCGGAAGAAATCGTACGAGTGCCGGAATCTTATACCGGAAAGTATATAGCAAAATATCTGCAGAGAGAGGAAAACTAAAGTTTTAATTTGAGCTTTTATAAGAGAGGATGTCAGAGGACGCTAGAGGACGCCAGATTCGAAAACGGTGGGCAGCCTGCTGTTCCGGTTTCCAAA
>CAJUGZ010000185.1 GCA_910585855.1 uncultured Lachnospiraceae bacterium
GCCCGGAGGATAGGGAAGAGGATGTTTTATGGCTGATAAAATCTTTCCTTACACTTGTTGTGTTTCGGTTGTAGTGAGGGCGAATTGCGCCCCGGTTCGTCTGGCTGGATGAACCGAAATCAGAAGCCCTAGACTTTCTTACCGTTTGGAGCGGAGCAGGCAAAAGACAGGAGCAAACCGCCTCTGGCGTCCGGTGAAAGCCAATCCTTTAGGTGCTGTCTTTTAACAACTTCCTTACAGTACAAAGGGACTATGGAATATAGATTGAATTTTCGCTTTGTTTTTGCTATAATCTTACCAAATAAAAAGAGAAATCGGGGGCTCTTTTTGGATTGGAGGTGGACGGAGTATAGAAAAAGTTTTGCAGAAAAAGCGATTGAATTAAGGATAGCTTTGCTGTATGATTTTTGGGGAAGGTGTGTGAAACATAAAAGTAATGGAATCAAACAATACGAGGAGAAAAAGCAATGTGGGAAAAAATGCTATTGGAAACAGATGTATATCATATTATTAACTGGTTTTTGGTATACAGTATATTAGGATGGGCAGTCGAATCGGTTTATATGTCCTTTTGTAATAGAAAATGGACAAATCGTGGATTTATCCATGGACCAATCTGTCCGATTTATGGAGTCGGAGCACTGACCGTTTTCTTTCTTTTACGGCGGTTTGCTGGAAATTATGTGGTATTGTACTTTTGTGGAATGATACTGGCAACGACTTTGGAGTATCTGACAGGGATTGTGATGCAGAGGGTATTTGGCTGTATCTGGTGGGACTATAACGATAAACCTTTTAATTATAAAGGGATTCTTTGTCTGGAAAGTTCGATTGCTTGGGGGTTTTATACGGTGTTTTTATTTTGGTTTTTACAAAGAGGTGTAGAGGGAATTGTCAATTTGTATCCTAGACGAATCGGAAAGATATTGGCAGGATTTTTACTGCTGTATTATGCAGTGGACTTTGGGATTAGTATGATAGGGGCAATCGATTTAAATGAAAAATTGGTAAAGTTAAATCATATTGTAGAGGAGATTCAGGAACGATTAAAAAAGATTAATATACACCGAACTAAAAAATGGATTAAAGAACATTTGGAAAATCGTTCTCTTTCTTCTGTAGATGATAACCAGATTATGGATTTATCAGAAAAATATCAGAAACTGCGGTTTTATCCTAATGTATTATCGAAGCATTTTATCAATGCTTATCAAGCATTTCGTGTCTGGAGCAGAAAGTTAATGGAACGAGAAGAGCGGGAAGAACAAAAGGAGCAGGAAGAGGAAGTCAAGGAAGAAGCAATTTTTCTTTGGAAAGAGAAACCATAATTTATAAAAAGAGAAAGAGGTCTGTTCAGAGAGCAGACCTCTTTCTTTTTACATCTATGAGATTACTCTTCTAAATCTAATGGAGATAAATTGTAAATAATTTTTACCAGTCCTTTTGAAACCTTTCTGTTAAATTGTGCAACGGCTCTTTCTAGAATTACTTCTGCTAATTCATAGGAGTCGATTGGAAGCATAAGAATGTACTGAGAAATACTGTATCTGGCAAATACATCACTAGAACGCAGGGATTCAAAAAAAGCTTCTTTTAATTTGTGCATGGATTTGGTGAGCAGTTCTAACTCTGGAGCATTTCCGTTGGTTGCAGTGACTGTCGTTAGACATAGAAAGATAGAGCTGCCTGTATGCTCTGCTACTTTTGCTTCTAGGCGGTAGAGATCTTTAAAAAATTCATATTCACAGAAAAAAGCACCTCTTTTTTTCTGTGATTCTTTTAGATTTGCTTTAATGGTATCTAAGTCGGTTTCTTCTCCTTTATTGCTTTTAATAATTTCACTATAAAGTTCTTTGAATTTTTCAGATAAAGTACCTCCAAACTTAGAAAGAAACAAATCTGCTGTAGTGGAGTATTGCTTTAGAGCGGCTCTTTGATTTCCACTAAGATACAAAGAGTGGATTAGGCTGTAATGCAGAAATTCCGTATATTGGTCGACTGTAAGTGCTTTCCAGCAGATGTTGGCAACATCTGCATAGCTTTGTTTGTTCATTAAAATATCAATGCTTTCACCGACAATTTTTAAGTACAGTGTATGATAGTAAGCGGAAACCGGAACAACCCATGGTTCATGATTTGTTTTCGGAAGAAAGTCCCCTTTATACATGGCAATCGCCTTTCGGTATTTTTCTAAACGAAGCTGAGGATCGGCGATATAGGAGCTATCTAGACAGAGTTTTTTAAATGTATCAATATCTACGGTACAGGGAACATTCGTATTCCAAGAATAGGTACCTCGACGCTGGATAATCAGCTCAACGGGATAGTCTAATTCTTTCAGCATATTGCGGACACGATGCATTAGAGTTTTCAATGCATTCGTAGGATTGGAACTTTGATCTTCTCCCCAAAGCAAATCGATTAAGTTGCTTTGTGCAATTTCTTTGTTGCGGTAGGTAATCAGGTATTCTAATAGATTCCAAAGTTTCTTGGAGTGATTGTTCTGGTCACTGATGGTTTTTTCTGCAGCAGAAATACGGAATTCGCCAAGCATGTGTACATGTATCATAGGTAATTCAATCATTTTGGTACGCCTCCATCGTATCAGCATAATTGTAAGTGAGTTCATTGTCCATGAACCTTGCATAAAATTGGTAACAGCTATATTGTAACTTTTTTTTGGTAACTTGTCTAGACATTTCTTTGAAAAAATATTGGAAAAGAAAGTGAAAATGAAAAAGACTTTGAAGTGGGTTATGCTTCAAAGTCTGGCTCATATAGGAATATTTGCTTTCATACAAGTTATGCAATTTTATTGACAGCAAGATTTAAGCGGGAAATCTTTCTAGATGCCGTATTTTTATGATAGACACCTTTCGATGCTGCTTTGCTGATTTCGGAAGTAGCTGCTTTTAATGCTTCTGTAGCTGCAGACTTATCATTTGCAGCAATAGCAGCTTCTACTTTCTTTATATAAGTCTTTACTCTGGATTTAATTGCTTTGTTTCTTGCAGTTCTTGTTTTTGTAATTAAAATTCTTTTTTTAGCAGATTTGATATTTGCCAATCTGTACACCTCCAATAAGTTATCATAATATGTTATTGTGATTTTATGTTCCATTTGATGCGGACACGGACGATCGGAATGGAAACATACTTATTGTATTCTAGATAAAAAAGGAAGATTTGTCAATAGATAATTTAAAATTCTTTTAATAAGTCTTTTGGGTGAGGGATACCAGAGGACGCCAGATGCGAAAACAAAAAAGAAATTCGGTTGTTGATTGATAACGGTAGAAACTGAAATAAGCGAATAAAATAATAGGACAATGTAAAATATAAAAACAGCATAGTGTATTTTTAGAGGAATGAGGTTTTTTATGAGAGATTTTATGATACGGACGGATTTGGCTTTAGAAGCGAAGGAGCGGTTTGAGGGGGAAACAGGATGGACAGAAGCATTGCAGGGAGTATTGGTGGAAACTTCTTTTTTAGAGGGGACAAATGGCAGTCTTACAAAAGTGACGATTTTAAATCAGGAGGGAGAACGGGCACTGCAAAAGCCGATGGGAATTTATCTTACAATAGAAGCAGAGGATTTGCCAAGACCGGATGAAACATATCAGGAGCAGATTTCAGCCGAGCTTTCTAAACAGCTTCTTACACTGCTGCCGGAAAAGGATCGACGATCTATTTTGGTGGTAGGGCTGGGAAATCGAGAAGTGACACCGGATGCACTTGGACCAAAAGTAGTGGAGCATTTGTGTATTACACGTCATATTCGATTGGCAAATTTACCGTCTTTTTTAAAAAAAGAATATGATATCAGTGGAATTGTACCCGGAGTAATGGCACAGACGGGAATGGAAACTTATGAAATTGTAAAGGGAATTGTGGAGGAAACACATCCAAGTGCAGTTTTGGTGATTGATGCATTAGCGGCTCGAAGTACAAAGCGGCTGAATACAACGATTCAGATTTCAGATGCCGGAATTCATCCCGGTTCTGGGGTTGGAAATCATCGGAAGGCGTTGACAAAAGAAACATTGGGTGTGCCTACTATTTCGATTGGAGTACCGATGGTGATTGATGCGGCTACGATTGCAGGAGATACGATGGAGCATCTGATTACGGCATTGGAAGAGGCAAATTTGATACAGGGATTAAGCCAGACAATGGAGGAATTTGATGAAGAGGATAAGAGGCAGTTTATTTTGGAATTGATGGATAAACGGCTTCAAAAGATGTATGTGACACCAAAGGATGTGGATGCTTCAGTGGAACAGATTAGTTTTACTATATCGGAAGCGATTAATAGAGCATTTGCCGTGTAATAGTTTCTGTAAGATTGATTATAAAGACAGTATACAGCCGGAAGCCAAAGAGGGCTCTATGCAGGGTCATCATTTCCCGTCCCCCTTCCTGTTTGATTTCAAAGAATTTATACGCATGAGAGGAAAGTGGATCGCATATAGTAAAAAAGAAGAGGGACTTGTGATGAAAAAAACAAATTTTAGAAAAAGGTTATTTCTGGCGGGGCTTACTTTGGCTGCTCTGCTGATGTTTGGAAACTTTTGTCAGACGTTGGGGGAAACGAAATGGTTTTATAATTGGAAGGCAGAGTTTCGGGACTGGCAGGAGGAAATCGTTTGTATATTGGGAGAAAAAATGACAAATATGCTTACTCCTGTCAGTGTCTATCTGTCAGAGGATCAGGCAGATACGATATTTGAGTGGATGCTTACATATATTATGCAGACAATTCCTGTACAAGGGTATTTGAGTGAAAGGATAGGAATGAATCAGGAGGGAAAAAATCCTTTTGAATCTTTGGAACAAAAAGAGAGTTTTTTTTTAGAGATTGAAAAGACTGATTTAGAGAATTTGGAACAAAATATGGAAAAGGAAACGGAATTGGAAAGTCAGATAGAACAGACAGAAGCTATAGAGATTTTGGAGAGTTCTGATATAGGAAAGGAGAGTGAATCGATAAAAGAAAGTGAGTCAGAGGAGGAAACAGAAACAGAGTCTTTAGCAGAAGAGGTAAATGAAACAGAGTGGGATGTTTTGCTCCGGCAGGAGGGAAATATTTTTTATTATCAGCCTTCGCTTTCAGAGTTTTTAAAAGAGGAGGAAACACAGGAAGTATTTTTGGATCGCTTGCTTCAGTCTTCGGCGTATTCTCTGGAAAAGTTAAAGGATTTTGATTTTTTGATGCAGAAGTTTTTTACAGTTCGGGAAACTACTTCGATTCGAAGCGGGGAACTTAGTATAGAGGAATTGCTTTCTCATGATGCACGGATGAAAGGAGGCAATGAAAGTCCTCAGATTTTAATTTATCATTCTCATTCGCAGGAGGAATTTTGTGATTATATTGCAGGAGAAACAGGAAGGCAGATTTTGGATGTGGGAACGTATCTGTCTGAGTTATTAAGTGAAAAATATGGGTATTATGTGGTGCATGATATGACACCATATGATGTAAAGGATGGTGTAATGGATAAAAATGCCGCTTATACCTATGCAGGAGAGGGAATTGAGGCAATTTTGGAAACTTATCCATCGATTGAAGTGATTATTGATCTGCATCGGGACGGGGTAAATGAGGGAGTGCATTTAGTGACAGAAGTAGACGGAAAGCCTACGGCAAAACTTATGTTTGTCAATGGAATCAGTCGGACAACATTGCAGGGAGAGATAGGTTATCTGTATAATCCATATATTAAACAGAATATTTCTTTTAGTTTTCATCTTCAGCTTGCAGCCAGCCAACGGTATGCAGATTTTATCAGAAGGACAATGATTAGTGCATATCGCTATAACCTGCATTATCGGGAGAAATCTTTGTTGATTGAGGTAGGAGCGCAGACCAATACAACACAGGAGGCAATGAATGCGATGGAACCTTTGGCAAAACTATTAAATGAGGTGTTGGGATAGAGAGGGGAACATAGGATGAGAAAATGGCTTATGCAAAAAGAGAGCAGACGAATCAAGGGTATTTTGTTTTTGTTGTTTGTAATTGGATGTCCCTATTTGATTACAATGCAGGTAAGCGGCAGGACAGAGAAAAAATCGGCTCGGATTTCAGAGGAGGTACAGTTTGATTATCAGGTTCTGCTTTCGGAGGGAGAGGAGCAGACAGAACTTTCTTTGGAAAATTATATTATGGGTGTGATACCAGCTTATTTGACAGAGGAGGAGGCGGAAGCAGATAAGGCAATGGCAGTTTTGATTCGGACTTATCTGTATTATCAGATTCAGGAGAAAAAGTCTGAAAAACTTTTAGCAGAGGATTTGTTTTTGACCTATCTTTCGATAGAAGAGCGTAAAGTATTATGGGGGGAGAGCTTTTCTGAAATCTATCAGCGGGTACAGAAGGCGGTTTTGGATACGGCAGGAGAGGTTTTGACGGTAGGAGAGGGAGAAGAAAAACAGATTATTTATCCATATTTTCATACATTGAGTGCAGGCAGTACTCGTATCAGAGAGGATGCACCTTATCTAAAAGAGGCAGTTTGTGAAGCAGATCGGACGGCGGATGGATTTTTGTCGCTTTTGGTATTTCAAAAGGAAGAAGTATTGGATAAACTTGCTGTATTGGGATATTTGAAAGAAGAAGCGGATTTTTCTGCTATTCGTTGGGAGTATGATAAAGAACCTTATGTAAAAAGAGTATTTTTGGGAGATTGGACGGTTTCGGCAGAGGAGTTTCAAAAAGTATTTGGACTGCGTTCTGCTGCATTTGAGATTGAAGAATATCATGGCGGAATACGGATTTTAACACGGGGCTGCGGGCTGGGGTATGGGGTTAGCCTTCATATGATGCAGACGCTTGCTTTGCAGGGAAGCAGTTATCAGGAGATTCTTTCGGTTTTTTTTAAAGCAGAGGTGGGAAATTTTCAAATCACTGAATAATTAAAGTCACTTTGGTTAAAATAAGGACTGAGGTGATAAACGTGAGTAAAAATCAAGAAACAAAACTTTATAAGGGAAAAACCGTCCTTGCATTGGCACTGGGTGCTGTGGTAGCGGTAACTGCAATCGTAGCAGTTCAGGTAACAAAGGATAAAGATAAGGAAATAGAAAATCTTTATGAAAATAGACAAGAGGAAAGTTTGGATTTGACACAAAACCTTCCTAGAGAAACTACAACAATCGGAGATGCATTTATACAGGCTGAAACTTCTATGGACAGTATTGGAGATGCTGCATTGGTGGATGCGGAAACGACGATTGATATGAGCAATGTAATGGATGCTACAGATGAAACGTTGGCGGAGTTAGTAGAAAAAGAAACGCAGGAAACGGAAAGACAGGAAACAGAAAGGCAAGAGAATAGGGTACAGGAAGAAGAACATATTAATTTGGCACAGGAGGAAGAAACAACTTCTGATGAGGGAACGGTGCAGGTAGATGTTTCCGCATTGGCACTTTCTTTTTCACGGGAATCTAGAATGAATTGGCCTGTGGAAGGGGATGTGATTTCTTCTTTTAGTATGGATGCTACGGTTTATTTTCCTACTTTGGATCAGTATAAGTATAATCCGGCTATGTTGATTCGAAGCGATGTCAATACTCCTGTTCTTGCGGCAGCAGATGGGGTGGTGCTGGAGGTTTCTTCTAATGAAGAGATTGGAGAGTATGTAAGGATTGCTTTGGGAAATGAGTATGAATTGGTGTATGGACAGCTTAAGGCGATTGAAATGGAAGAAGGACAGATGGTTACAAAGGGGCAGGTGCTTGGATATGTGAGTGAGCCTACGAAGTATTATACTGTAGAGGGAAATCATCTTTATTTGAAAATGACAGAGGCACAAAATGCGGTTGATCCGCTGGATTATTTGGAATAATGGAATGTGAGGAAAGGATATCTTAGACAGATTTTGTTTGGGGTGTCCTTTTTTAGATGTGTGGGGAGAGCATTAAGTTGGGAGGGGGACGCCAGATTGGGGGAGGCATTTGGGCTTGCTGCTCCGCTTTCCGAAACGCAAGAAGGTCTAAGACTTCTGCCGATTGATGCATCCAACCGGACGAACCGGTGCGCAATTCGCCCCTAAAGCAGGCAAAACTTTAATGGTGTAAGGAAGGATTCTATTGATTATAGGTGTTCTCTTCTCTTACTTATAGGGGCTAAACACGCACCTTTTTTTGCACACACTGCGTATAGCAGCGTGTGCAAAAAATTCTATGATTTGAGCAGAAGTCTAAGACCTTCTAGCGTTTCTCCAAAGTCGCTGCAATCCCAAACGCCTCCCCCAATCTGGCTGAGTATTCAAACCGAAGCATTTACTGTAAAAGTCTTGGCAGTATTTATAATAGAGCAGTGAAATTTTCTTAAAAAATAATATATATTATATAAAAATAGTGGCTTTTATCTAGAGAGCGAGAAAGTTTAATTTATTGTCTATAGTTGAGCAAGTCCAGAAAATGGCACAAAGGGTTCTGTGTTTTGCATTTTATTATATGAAAATAACAGACATAAAATAAAGTTTCAATTTTGGCGTTGTATAAGCGGATAAATTGTATAAAATTTTAAATTTGCTTATTTATAGTTATTATAAAGGTTTGGAGTAGTTTTATTTTTTGGTTGGTATACACAGCCGGAATCGGAAGAGAGGTCTGCGCAGGGTCATCATTTCCCGTCGGCACTTGGGTGCTGTATT
>CAJUGZ010000186.1 GCA_910585855.1 uncultured Lachnospiraceae bacterium
GATCTCTTGAGATTGGAAGGTGTCTTGAACTGCTTCTGTAATATTTATAGAAAAAGGGAGATAACCTCCGCTGTGTGATCCGACTTCTTTTTGATTGATATAAACGGTGCAGGATTGATCGACTGCACCAAAATGCAGATAGAGTCGTTCGGTAGGTTGGAGTTGTAAAAAAGAAATCGTTCTGTGATACCAAAGAAATTCATTTGGTTTTAATTGGCGTTTTACTCCTGATAATTGGGATTCAGGAGAAAATGGAACTAAAATTTTTCCCTTATAGGCGGAGGGAAATTTGGCGTTTCGGCTGATGGTATAGTCCCAATAGCCATTTAAATTGATATAAGAGGAGCGAACCATAGTAGGACGGGGGTATTCCTGCCAGACATTTGTTTCTGTAATATGTTTGGTCCAGTAGGTTTCTAGCGTATGTTTTTTCATAGTAATTGCACCTGCCTTTTTTGGATAGAATAAATTATAAATAATAGGAAATCTTATATGCAGCTTGTGATAAAATTAGTATAAATCATATTCCAAAAAAAGAAAAGTCGTAGATCGCTGAAAAAAGTACTTGTAAGCGGTCATTTTTCTGTTATAATCATTATCGTACACAGATACTGGTATTTTTGGCAGAATCTGTGTACGATAAGAAAAGGGAGAAAGAGAAAAGATAGGAGAGTATAATGCGAGTAATAGCAGGAAAGGCAAGGAGGCTTCCGCTTCAGACAATCGATGGAAAGGATACCAGACCAACGACCGATCGGATTAAAGAAACGCTATTTAATATGCTGCAGCAAGAGATACCAGATAGTTTGGTTTTGGATCTTTTTTCCGGCAGCGGAGGAATTGGAATTGAAGCATTGAGTCGTGGGGCAAAAAAAGCTTATTTTGTAGAAAATAATAAAAAGGCGGCTGCATGTATTCGTGCCAATTTGGAATTTACGAAATTAAAAGAAGATGCAGTTGTAATGGAATGTGATTATTTGACAGCACTTAATAGGCTGGAAGGAGAGGAAATTTTATTTGATGTTATTTTTTTAGACCCTCCTTATCGAAAGGGGTATGAGAGGCAGGTTTTACAGTATTTAAGAGATTCGAAATTAGCAGGGGAGGATACTTTCATTGTGATAGAAGCATCTCTTTCTACGGAGTTAGAGGATGTACAGATACTGGGATTTGCAATAGAGAAAGAAAAAAAGTATAAGACGAATAAGCATATTTTTTTAAAAAGAAACCAGAATAGAATATAGGCAAAAGAAATATAAGGAGAAAAAGTTGTTATGAATCGAGCAATTTATCCCGGCAGTTTTGATCCGGTGACATTGGGACATTTAGATATTATTGAGCGTTCCCTTGCCATTACAGATGAGCTGATTGTAGGTGTCTTAAATAATAAATCAAAAAGTCCGTTGTTTTCCGTAGAAGAACGTGTTAATATGTTAAAAGAAGTGACAAGACACCTAAAACATGTAACGATTCAGTCTTTTGATGGTTTGTTAGTAGAGTTTGCTGTACAGTCACAGGCAAATATGATTGTCAGAGGTCTGCGTGCGATTACTGATTTTGAGTATGAGCTTCAGATGTCACAGATTAATCATGCATTAAATTCAAATATAGAAACCGTTTTTCTTACAACACGTTTAGAATATGCCTATCTTAGTTCAAGTACAGTAAAAGAAGTAGCTGCAATGGGCGGAGCGATTTATAAATTTGTGCCGGAGTTGGTTGTGAGGAAGCTCTATGAGAAGTATGGAGTGAGTGGATAGAAGGAGAAATCGTAAATGAGTGCAAATAATACCAGTAAGATCGAGCAGCTAATCGAAGAGATTGAGGATTTTATCGATGGCTGTAAACCGCAGCCCTTATCAAACACAAAGATTATTGTGAATAAGGATCAGTTTTTAGAGTTAATTACAGAACTGAAACTGCGCACACCGGATGAAATAAAAAAATACCAGAGCATTATACGAAACCGGGATGAGATCCTAGCAAAAGCACAGGCAGATGCAGCGAAGCTCCTACAGGATGCCAAGACACAGACCAATGAATTGGTAAATGAAAGTGAAGTAGTACAGCAGGCTTATTTAAGAGCAAATGAGATTTTACAGATGGCAACACAGCAGGCGCAGGAGATTATTGATGCTGCAGCAATGGATGCCAATAGTATTCGTATGGGTGCAATTCAGTATACGGATGATATACTTGCAGATACACAGAATATTATAGCGGACACATTGGAAAGTGCCGCTATGAAATATGATAGTTTTCAAAAATTATTGATTTCCACTTATGAACAGATTCGCACTAATCGGGCAGAACTGCTGCCGCCGGAAGAAAACAAACAGGATACCAGTTCGGACTCAGATCAGACACAGGCAGCAGAAAACTATAATGGAAATGAATATGAATAAAAGACAGGAAAAAAGTAGTCTACATAGTGGTTAATTTATGTACTGCATTTTTGATTATTTATAGAAAGATAAAAAGGAAAACCGTACAAAGAAAGCAGGTAAGCAGTTTGCCAACCAAATAATAACGAGCCGGAATTTCTCCTTCTTTTAACAGGGTATAGGATTGGGCAAAGCCGGATAAGCTGCCGAAAGAAACACAGGCACAGACAGCAATGACCCGAAGTTTAAGAGAAACAGGGAGTTTTCCAAGCAGGCTTGCCCCGGTTGTCAGTTCAATAACGGCTGTTAAAAACAGGCGAAGCGGTATAGGAAGAAATACTGCTGACTGAAGAAAAGCGGAAAGTACGGCAAAAAAAGTGATATAGCCTCCAAGACGGACAATCGTTTGAAAAGCGTTCATAATAGCGTGATCTAGATATTGAAATTGAAAAGCAGCAGGCGGGGAACTGCTTTGCAAAGAAAGGTCAGGTTCATTTGTCTGTTTTTGAAAAAGAAAGCGAAATAAAATACCAGTAATAAGGGGGGCAGAGTAAAACGAAAACAGGACAGGCAGCAAAAGTCCGTTTTTGCCGGAGAAAATACCATGACAGATAAAGCTGATTACAAAAGCAGGGCTTGCGTTGTTACAGAAGCTGACAAGATAAGCAGCTTCCTCTTTTTTTATTTTTTGGTGCTTTACTAATTCTAAACAGCTTTTGCTGCCCATCGGAAATCCACATAGAAAGCCAGATATTACAGCAAAACTGCCGTCTTTTGAAGTGCCAAACAGCAGATGGCACAGAGGAGAAAGCAAAGCGGTAAGATAGGAAACTGCATCTGCTTCAAATAACAGATTGGAAAAAATTAAAAAGGGAAGCAGGGAAGGTACAACAGAGTTTAACCATAGGTTTAACCCTGTTTTTGCACCAAGAACTGTAATTTCCGGATTAGAAAGCAGCATAAGAAATGCCAGAATCAGGAAAATTGCCATAAAAGATCTGCCTTTTTTCTTTATTTATTGCTAATGTATTCAAAAGTGAAGTAAATAGAACAGGCTGCCAAGAAAACAGGTTGATTTTTTTTTGATTTTGTGTCAATATTACATATAGTATGTTTTGAAGGAGGTATTGTTTTGTTGGAATTATTAAAACCGGAACGAGTATTTTATTATTTTGAAGAAATTTCAAAAATCCCGCATGGTTCGGGAAATACCAAAGCGATTAGTGATTATTGTGTTGCATTTGCAAAAGAGCATGGACTTTCTTATATACAGGATAGTTGGAATAATATTATTTTGATGAAAGAGGCTTCAAAAGGAAGAGAGCAGGATGATGGAATTATTCTGCAGGGGCATTTGGATATGGTAACAGTAAAGGATGAGGATTGTGATATTGATTTTTCGAAGGATGCTCTGCGTTTAAAAGTGGATGGAGATGAAATTTATGCGGAGGGTACAAGTCTTGGAGGAGATGACGGAATTGCGGTTGCTTATGCACTGGCAGTTTTAGAAGATGACAGCCTTTCTCATCCGCATTTGGAAGTGGTGCTGACGGTGGATGAAGAGATTGGACTTTTAGGAGCAGCGGGCATTGATTTATCGATGCTAAAGGGACAGTATCTGATTAATTTGGATTCCGAAGAAGAGGGTGTTTTTTTAACAAGTTGTGCAGGAGGTTTAAGAGGGGATATGGTTATTCCGGTTCGTTATCTGGAAGAAGAGGGGATTTTATATCAGATAAAGGTGACGGGACTAACAGGAGGACATTCTGGTTCTGAGATTGACAAGGAGCGTGCTAATGCGATAAAATTAACGGGACGTTTGCTTTTGGAGTTAGAGCAAAAGATTTCCTATGGAATTTGTAAACTGCAGGGCGGAGAAAAAGATAATGCGATTGCGGCGGAGTGTGCGTTTTCTTTGTTGGTAAAGGCAGAAGATGCTGGGCAGTTTGAGCAGCTTTTACAGGAGCGGATGGCGGTTTATCAGGCAGAGTATGCATGTTCTGATCCGAATCTTAGGATAGAGTGGAGAAAAAGGGATAGTAGGATAGAAAAGAGGATTGACTTGTCTTGTCAGAAGAATGTTGTTTATCTGCTGGCAAATCTGCCGAATGGGGTGCAGAATTGGAGCAGAATCATTCCGGGATTGGTGGAAACTTCTTTAAATCTTGGGATTGTATTGCTGGATCAGGAGAAACTTACGGTTACGGCTTCAGTTCGAAGCAGTGTAGGAAGCCGAAAAGAGGCACTGAGCAATCAGCTTCGTTCGATGACAGAGTTTTTAGGGGGAGAATATACGACACGTGGAGAGTATCCGGCTTGGGAGTATCGGGCGGATTCAAAACTGCGGGAAACGGCAGTAGAGATTTATAGAGAAAAGTATAAAAAAGAACCGTTGGTACAGGCAATTCATGCTGGGTTGGAGTGTGGGATTCTTTTAGAGAAATGCCCAAGGCTGGATGCGATTTCTTTTGGACCAGATATAAAGGATATTCATACTACACGGGAGCGGTTGAGTATTTCTTCTGTGGCACGGGTTTGGGAGTATTTGGTGGAGGTACTGGAAAAATTATGATAAGGGAAACGCTGAAATCCAAAAGGGGGTCTGCTCCGGGCTCGCTTGCGCTTAGCATTTCCTATTTTCATAGCGGACACATAAGGCACTAAAATACAGCAACACAGTGCTTAAGTGCCGACGGGAAATGATGACCCTGCATAGAACCCCATTTGGCTTTCGGCTGTGTGTACCTGATTGACATAATTTTTTAGCACCTGATTTGTGCAGATTTTTGATTGTGTGTTGTTAGATTAGGGAAAGTTTTTTATATTTGGAGTATTTTGATTTAGAGGACGGGAGTTATGATGTTGTGATAGCTGAGAGAAAATGAAGTGGATTTATGATGAGAAGAAAAAGGAGACAGTATGGCTAAGACAAACGAAAGAAGTGTAGGAAGACAAAAGGGAGCTTTTGCAAGGAAGCCGTTGTGGTATAAGGTTTTTATGATTACGGCACTGGTGATTATTTTGTGTTTGGTAGGAATGATATTTTATGTGTATTATCTGATGTCGCTGGCAAATTATGATGATGGTTCGGATCATGTTGTGCAGGAGGACTATTTTGAAACTGTACCAGTGGAAGAGTATACGCATTTACCAGAGGCTACATTGGAAACGGTTGCAGATAAGGATACGGATGGACGTTCGAAAGAGGGAATTACGAATATTTTATTGTTGGGATTGGATCAGGAGTCCGGGAATCTTTCGGATGCTTTGATTGTAGTGACGTTAGATACGAATCATAAAAAAATTATGCTGACTTCTTTTATGAGAGATATGCTGGTGCAGATTCCGGGGTATTCGAATAATAAATTGAATACACCTTATCAAAAGGGAGGAATTCAACTGGTGTATGATGTATTTTCTCATAATTTTGATTTGGATTTGGATGGTTATGTGGCGATTAATTATAATATGCTGGAGAAGGTAATTGATAAGCTGGGAGGAATTTCGCTTTATATTGATGCGGATGAAGCGAATTTCCAGAACACATCGAATTTTATTTCAAATCCGGCTTATCGAAATTTAATACCGGGGGCAACACAGACGTTAAATGGCTGTCAGGTAGTTGGATATTGCAGAAATCGAGTTAGTTTAAAGACAAGTGATTTTGGACGGACACAGAAGCAGCGGGTTGTATTGAATGCGATTTATGAAAAATTTAAGGATCAGAGTTTGCCGGAGTTACTTTCCTTGATGGAAACGGTGCTGCCATATGTGACTACGGATTTGGATTTGATGGAGATGACTTCACTTGCTACCAAGGTGTTTGATGCTGGAGTGCTTTCTGCTGAGATGGAACAGTTTCGGATTCCTGTAGATGGAAGTTATACGGATAGCTGGTATAATGCAATGCTGGTGCTGGATGTGGATTTTGAGAAAAATATTGAGGAACTGCATCGATTTATTTTTGGAGAAGAGGAAGAGGACAAAGACGAAAAATAGAAGAAGATTCTAGAAATGACATAGCTTAGGCTATGTCATTTTTGGTATACTCTTTTGTTTGAGAGAATATGATGTAAGGAATTGTTTGGGGGATAAATATTTTAAGATAGGGGGGATGGGGTTGGAATATCGGATTGTACAGAAAGAGAAGCAGCGTAAGAATCGAAAGGCTTTTTATTGGCTGATAGGGCTTTGTTTGTTTTTTGCTTTTTTTAATGTGGTTTTAATAGAACAATTAGTTTTTCAGGGTACGGTGCGCAGACTTCCTTCCTATGCAGAAGAAACGGAGAGATTTCGGGAAATGTGGATGAGTGAGGAGGCAATTTTGGATTTAAAGGAATTTCAGGAAAACTATGATGTTCCTTTGGAGGAGGTGCTTGCTGTATGGATGGGAGTGAGTGAATTTCGTTTGGATCGGTTTGCTGCTATGCCAGATTCTGTGCGGGAGATCGAGTATTTTCAGGATAGTAAGGAATGGTATTTAGAACGGCAGGAGGAGGCTTATCAGAAGCTGGTAGAGGCTTATCGGGCAGTGATTTCTGATATTTTGTATTTTCCTGTTCCAAAGAGCAGTAATAGAAAGGCAGCGGATATTTATTATAGTAATGGCTGGGGGAGTGAACGGGTCTATAAAGATGCTTCTCATGTGCATGAGGGCTGTGACATTATGGCGGGAAATAATGAACGGGGGTATTTTCCGATTGTCAGTATGACGGACGGAGTAGTGGAACGGATTGGATGGTTAGAGAAGGGCGGGTATCGAATTGGGATTCGCAGTCCGAGTGGAGGATATTTCTATTATGCGCATCTTTATCGATACGCAAAGGATTGGAAAGAGGGAGATAGTGTAAAGGCAGGGGAATTGATTGGATTTATGGGGGACAGCGGGTATAGTAAGGTGGAGGGAACGGTAGGGAATTTTGCCGTGCATCTGCATCTGGGTATTTATATTCAGACGGAACATTATGTGGAACAGAGTGTAAATCCTTATTGGATTTTGCGCTATTTTGAGGAAAAACGGCTTGGATGGGAATATTAAATAATAAGTCTTTGAAGAAATTGTTCGACTTGGGATTTTCCTTTTAATAAATCAAGCCATCTTTTGGGAATGGTTTCAAAGCCATATAAAATTCCGGCAAGTCCGCCTGTTACACAAGCTGTGGTGTCGGTGTCATTGCCTAATAGAATGGCTTGTTTTACAGCAGATTCATAGCTGGAAGTATGGTTTAGAATCATAAATGCACTGCGCAGACAGTCTACTACATAACCTGATCCGCTGCCTTGCCAAGGTTCGTCTGGGCGAATACTCCATTCTAGTTCTTGGTCGTATTTGGGCATAGATTGGTAAATAGAGCGCAGGGAAGAAAGAGCCGTGGCAAGGGCTGTGGGAAAGTCGAGGTTTTTTAGTAAATAGCGTGCGGTCAGGCAGTAGAGGGCACAGCAGACTTGATTGCAGGGATGTCCGTGGGTGATAAGACATTGGTTGTGAGCATCGGTTACTAGCTGCAGATCTGTTCCAGTGTGATAGAGGGCGAGAGGAAGGACTCTCATAAGTGCGCCGTTTCCTTTGCCGTTTGGACGCAGAAGACCGCATTTTTCGCAAGGTGTGCCTGTATGGTACGCATGAAGTGCTTCACTGGTTTGGATGCCAACGTCAAATACGATTCCTTCTATTGCTAAATAGCCGTTTTCATACCAAGCAGAAAGCCGATCAGAAAAGTCTTTTAGGCAAAATTTATAACAGGTAAGAAGGCTGTCTAATAGGCAGAGTGCTTGAGAGCCATCGTCTGACCATGTTCCGGCGGGGACGGATGCATGGGAACGGGGGAAATAAGGGGGCGGTGTCATTTCAATTTCAGAATAGGGCGGGATTTCTTCGGCGGGGTGAAATTCGTAGGGGACGCCTAATGCATCACCGATTAGAAGACCGTATAATCCACCGGCGATTTGATTGTAGTTTTTGTTTTTCATGGGAAACTCCTTTTTGTAGTTGTTGTTAGTGATTGATTTTGTTGAAGAAGGGACGCCAAAGCTCCAAGGAAGGTCTGTTCCGGGCTCGCTTGTGCTTAGCATTTCTTATTTCCTCATAGCGGACACTAAGACGCTAAAACACAGCAACACAACGTCTAAGTGCCGAGATGACCCTGCGCAGACCTTCCTTGGGGCTTTGGCTGTGTATTTCGAGCGAAAAAAATTTTTTCTTATGATTGATTATATTACTACGGCTATTAAAAGTCAATGTTTTAATAGCCGTAGTCTTGAATATA
>CAJUGZ010000187.1 GCA_910585855.1 uncultured Lachnospiraceae bacterium
TGAAGTAGAAATGAAACATAAAAGTTTACAACTTTTTATAAGTTTTCAGTAACGGTAGATGGATGGGAATACCAATAAAGCTGGAAGTCTTTGAAGGACCGTTGGATTTGCTGCTTTATTTGATTGAGAAAAATAAGGTAAATATTTATGATATTCCGATTGTAACAATTACAGAACAGTATCTTGCTTATGTTAATGCAATGGAGAGGCAGGATTTGGAGGTGGTAAGTGAATTTTTGGTAATGGCGGCTACTTTGATTGCGGTGAAATCAAAGATGCTGCTGCCTTGTGAAGAGAATAAGGAAGAAGAGGGAGGGGATCCTAGACAGGAGTTGGTGGAACAGCTTTTGGAGTATAAAAGGTTTAAATATATTTCTGAAAAGTTAAAGGGGCAGCAGCAGGATGCGGGCAGATATTTCTTTAAAAAGGAAACCGTTCCGCCAGAGGTTTTGGCATATCAGGAGCCTGTCGATACCACAAAGCTGCTATCTGATGTTACTTTGGTGCAGCTTCATACGATTTTTCAGGAGGTGATGCGGCGGCAGGAGGAAAGAGTCGATCCGGTTCGCAGCCGGTTTGGGCGGATTGAAAAGGAAACCGTTCGTTTGCAGGATAGAATACATGAGATTCAGCGTTTTTTGATAGAACATAAAAAGTTTGGATTTCGTGCGCTTTTGGAAAAACAGGCGGAAAGAATGGATGTGATTGTGACTTTTCTTGCGGTATTGGAGTTAGTGAAGGTCAGTACTATTCGGGTAGAACAGGAAAAGTTTGGAGATGAGATTTTAATTTGTGCATTATAAATCGGAAAGTAGGGCAGAATGGAGATGCAAGAACAGGAAGCGGCGGTTGAGGCGATTTTATTTGCTATGGGAGATTCGGTGGAGCTGGAACGGATTGCTGCTGCGATTTCCTGCGATTTACAGACGACAAAAGAACTTTTGCATCGGATGATGGAGCGATACCAGAGGGAGAACAGAGGGATTCAGATTTTAGAGCTGGAAAATTCCTATCAGATGTGTACTAGAAAAGAGATGTATGAATATTTGATACGGATTGCTTCTGTTCCTAAAAAACAGGTGCTTACAGATACACTTTTGGAAACATTGGCGATTGTTGCTTATAAACAGCCTGTTACTAAGACGGCGATTGAAAAGATTCGTGGAGTGAAGTGCGATCATGCCGTTAATAAACTGATTGAGTATCATTTGATTTGTGAGGCAGGACGGCTTGATGCACCCGGACGACCGATTCTTTTTGCTACAACAGAGGAGTTTTTGCGGTGCTTTGGGGTGAGTTCTTTAGAGGAGCTTCCTGATGTGAACAAAGAACAAATAGAGGAAGTGCAGTTAAAATAATGGGGGGAAGAACGCCGTTGGGATGGGAACGCCGAAAGCCAAATAGGGTTCGGTTCTGAACCTGCTTGCGCTTAGCATTTCTTATTTTCATAGTGGACACTAAGATGCTAAAATACAGCAATACAGCGTCTAAGTGCTGACGGGAAATGATTTGATAGTCATTTTTGTTCGTAGTAGCTGCTCTCATTTTAAAATGTAGAAGTGTATTGAAAAAACATCTTTGAGTGGTAAAATGATATAAAATAAATATTTCGCTTGGAAAAAATAGTTGGCAGCATAGGGAGGTTCTTTGCAGGGGTATTGCTTCCCGCCGGCACTTAGACGCTGTATTTTAGCGTCTTAGTGTCCGCTGCGAGGAAGCCTTAGTGCAAACGGCCCCAGCAAAGAATTTCCCTATGCTGCCAGCGTCCGGCTTGGTATTATGAAAAGGTTTGTAGCTAATGTATTATATTAAAATGAAAAAATAGGAGAAAATAGGATGAAAGAAAGTAAGATATATGAATTATTAAAAGAGAGGGAGCTGCCGGATATTCAGTCTGTTGGTTATCTTTTGAAGCATAGAAAGACGGGGGCACGTTTGGTGCTGATTGAAAATAAGGATGAAAATAAGGTATTTAATATCGGGTTTCGTACCCCTGTTTCTGACAGTACGGGAGTACCGCATATTATGGAACATTCGGTGCTTTGTGGTTCAAAGCATTTTCCGGTGAAAGATCCGTTTGTGGAATTGGTGAAGGGGTCGCTGAATACGTTTTTAAATGCAATGACTTATCCGGATCGGACATTGTATCCGGTTGCCAGTTGTAATGAGAAGGATTTTCAAAATTTGATGCATGTTTATTTGGATGCGGTATTTTATCCTAATATTTATCAAAAGGAGGAGATCTTTCGGCAGGAGGGCTGGAGTTATGAGATGAAGGAAAAGGAGGATGAGTTAAAGATTAATGGGGTAGTCTATAATGAGATGAAGGGGGCTTTTTCTTCTCCTAACGGGGTTTTGAGTCGGATGATTTTAGCTTCTCTTTATCCTGATACTTCTTATCAGTATGAATCAGGGGGAGATCCAGATGTAATTCCTACTTTGACTTATCAGCAGTTTTTAGATTTTCATAGGATGTTTTATCACCCTTCTAATAGTTTTATCTATCTCTATGGGGATATGGATATGGAGGAAAAGTTAGAATGGTTAGATCGGGAGTATCTTGGAAAGTTTGAGGCGATTTCGGTAAATTCGGCTGTAAAGAAACAAATGCCGTTTGCTGAGGTGAAAGAAATCAGGAAACCATATTCTGTGGCAGAGGGAGAAGATACAAAAAATGCGGCTTATCTTTCTTATAATGTGTCAATAGGGGAAGGGCAGGATGTGACATTGTGTACGGCATTTGAGATTTTAAAGTATACGCTGTTGTCTTCACCAGGAGCACCGTTAAAGAAAGCACTTTTGGAGGCAAAGATTGGTGCAGAAGTAGTTGGCAGTTTTGATATGGAATTGAAAGGAGCATATCTTTCGATTGTGGCAAAGAATACACAATTGGAGAAAAAGGAGCAGTTTTTATCAATTATTACGGATACACTGACAAAGATTTGTGAAACAGGATTGGATAAAAAGGCATTGGAAGCGGCAATCAATACATTGGAATTTCAATATCGGGAAGCTGATTTTGGCAGATATCCAAAAGGACTGATGTATAGTCTGCAGATATTTGGAAGCTGGATTTATCAAGAAGAAAATCCATTTGATTATTTGGATTGCAATAAAGTATTTGCATGGCTGCGGACACAGATTGCAACCGGATATTTTGAGAGGTTGATTCGGGAAAAAATATTGGATAATTCACATGCTTCTATTGTGATATTAGAGCCGCAGAGCGGGCTTACGACAAAGAGAGAGGAAGCGCTTGCTGCTGCTTTAAGAGAGAAAAAGGCATTGTTTTCTGAGGCAGAGATAGAAGAGATTGTAAGCCGCACCAAACATTTAAAGCAGTATCAGGATGAACCAAGTAAAAAAGAGGATTTAGAAAAAATTCCGCTGCTTTCAAGAGAAGATATCGGAAAGAAAGCGATGGATTATCCAAATGAGGTAAGGGAAGAAGAGGGAACAAAAGTATTGTTTCAAAATCTGTATACCAATGGAATCGGTTATATTAGCTTTTTATTTTTAGCGGAAGGGCTGACAAAGGAGGAATTAAAGTATGCTTCTTTATTGAAAAATGTACTTGGATTTATGGATACCAAAAAACATTCCTATGGGGAATTGGCAAATGAGATAGATTTTCATACAGGCGGTTTGTCGGCAAGTATTTCTACTTATTTGAATTGTCAGGATGCAAAAACAAACTGTACGGCGTTTGAGGTATCTGGTAAGGCTTTGTATGAGAAGCAGGATTATTTGTTTTCTTTGGCAGAGGAGATGATGTTTGAAACGGAATTTACGGACAGCAGACGGCTGTATGAGATTATTGCTGAGATAAAGTCAAGAGCACAGGCGCAGGCATTGTCTGGTGGGCATAGTTTAGCGGTAATGCACGCTTTGGCTTATCTTTCTCCGGGTTATCGAAAGATGGATCAGACAACAGGGCTAGAATATTTTCAATTTATTGAAGAATTGGAAAAGCATTTTGAAGAGAAGAAAACTGAGATAGCAGAGAAGCTGGCTTCTGTAGCGAAAAAATTATTTACAAGGGAAAATTTCTTTATCAGTTATACAGCGGATGAAGAAGGGTATAAGCAGATAAAGACAAAGGTTTCTTTGCTGGTAAATCGGCTTAAGAAAGAAAAGGAAGAAGTTACGGAAAGTAAAACGGATATAGATAAAACAGAGAAGGAATTTGTAATAGATAAGAAAAATGAAGGATTTAAGACTTCTTCTCAGGTGCAGTATGTAGCAAGAGTAGGGAATTTCCGCAATGCTGGATATGAATTTAGCGGGGCGATGAAGATTTTAACCGTGATTATGAATTATGAGTATATGTGGTTAAATATTCGGGTAAAGGGCGGTGCTTATGGGTGTATGAGCAGCTTTTTGCGAAACGGAGATTCTTATTTTGTATCGTATCGTGATCCACATATGGATGAAACAAATCAAGTTTATGAAGGGATTGTTGATTATGTAGAGAACTTTACGGTAGAAGATCGGGATATGACAAAATATATTATTGGGACAATAAGTGATTTGGATACGCCTTTGACTCCTTATAGTAAGGGGGTACGGGCTTTGAGCAACTATATGATGGGGATAACCAATGAGATGCTGCAAAAGGAAAGAGAGGAAATTCTTATGGCGACACAGGAAACGATACGGGGATTAGCACCGGCAATTCGGGCTGTATTGGAAGATGGAGCGGTTTGTGCGATTGGAAGTGAAGAGGCAATCGGGAAGTCGGAGATACTTTTGCAGAAGAGGAATTTGTTTGAGGCTTAAAAATGGGGGATAGAGGGGGACGCTGGATTTTGGTTTTCCTATTGGTCTGCTGCTTCGCTCTTTGGGAAGTAAGAAATTCTAAGATTTCTGCCCTTTTGGCATCCAACCGGACGAACCGGTGCGCAATTCGCCCGTATGGCTGGCGAAATGTGACTGGTGTAAGGAAAGAGTTTTTTCACGGTAAGATATCGCTTCCCTTTTGTACGGGCTAAACACGCACCTTTTTTTTCATACCCTGCATGGAAGCAGGATATGAAAAAAATCCTGTGTATTTCAGCAGAAGTTATAGCCAAAATAGTGTCCTCTCAGCGAAAACAAAAACTTTAGTTATTAGAATATTTAAGAAATTTTTGTATCACCTGAACAATTCCTTCATTATCATTGGAATCTGTTATATAATCAGCCGCTTCTTTTACAATATCCTGTGCATTTGACATAGCAACGCCAAGTCCTGCTGCTTCAATCATAGTAACATCATTAAACCCATCTCCGCAGCAAATCATTTGATCCATAGTAAGTCCAAGTGAAGTGACCAGTTTTTGAAGTGAGTGTGCTTTATCAATGCGCTGAGGCATTATTTCTAAGAAATAGGGTTCGGATCGATAGATACTGAGATATGTATGGTATTGTTCTTTTAGTGCAGCCTCCACTTTAAGCAGAAGATTGGGTTCTCCCGTCATAAGGCATTTATTGGAAGGAAAAGAAACATAGGTATCAAATTGCGGTACTTCTTTAATCGGAAGGGCGTTGATTTTAGATTCAAGTTCCATATAGCGGTCGATTGGAGTACCAGCAATAATATAGTCTTCCTGATAGGCAAGAATTCCGACACCAAATCGAAGTGCTTCTTGGTAGAGATTTGGAATTACATTTTGAGGAAGTGTTTTTTCATAGATAATTTCTTGTGTTTTACAGTTGATAATTCTTGCACCGTTAAAAGAAAGCAGATAATTTCCATATTTTTTTAACTGGAGTTCTTTGGCATATCGTATCATTCCTCCGGTGGGTCTGCCGGAAGCTAATACCACATAATAACCTTCTTCTTGAATTGCAAGCAATGCTTCTTTTGTGGCGGGACTGATTTCTTTTTTAGAAGTGGTCAGTGTTCCGTCAATGTCTAAAACTAACATTTGATAATCCATTTTTGATATCCTGCACTTTCTTTTTAATTGTATTTTTCTTCGCAGTACAGACAGCGGTAAACCGCATGTTCTTCATCTGTTAGAATAAAGACTTGGTCGAGTTCCTGTTCGATTGTAGTAATACAGCGTGGATTTTTGCATTTTACAATATTAGTAATTTTTTTAGGATGTTTTAAATTCTTTTTTCCAACGATTTGACCGTTTTGAATAATATTAACTGTAATATTGTGATCGATAAATCCAAGTGTATCTAAATTAATGCTTTCAATTGGGGCTTCGATTTTAATAATATCTTTTTTTCCCATTTTATTACTGCGTGCATTTTTAATAATAGCAACACAATCCTCGATTTTATCCAGCCCCAAGTCATGATAAATAGACATTGCTTTTCCTGCTTTAATATGATCTAATACAAACCCTTCTTGAAGAGCGCCGACATTTAACATTATAATACCTCCGTATTTTTATAAAAAATTTTTAGACAAAATTTTAATAGAAAAATTAAACCTGAATTTCTAATAGTTTTAAGATCAATGCCATTCGAATATAGACCCCATACTGTACCTGCTCAAAATAGACGGCACGTGGATCTTTATCCACTTCGACCGAAATTTCATTGACACGAGGAAGCGGATGCAGTACCAGCATATCAGGGCGGGCAAGCGTCATTTTTTTTGTATCTAAAATATAGCAGTCTTTCATGCGGATATACTCTTCTTCATTAAAGAAACGTTCTTTTTGTACCCGTGTCATATAGAGCAGATCCAGTTTTGGAAGAGCATCTTCTAGTTGAGATACCTCCTGATATTCGGCTCCGTTTGCCTCTAAGACATCATGGCGGATATAACTAGGCACACGCAGTTCATCTGGGGAGATTAAAACAAAACGAACATTGGAATAACGTACTAGTGCATTGATTAAAGAGTGAACCGTACGACCGAATTTCAGATCTCCGCATAATCCAATCGTAAGATGATCAAGATGTCCCTTTAATGTACGAATGGTCATCAGATCGGTTAAGGTCTGGGTCGGATGCTGATGTCCGCCGTCCCCGGCATTGATAACCGGAATAGAAGAATTCATAGCGGCAACCAAAGCAGCCCCTTCTTTTGGATGACGCATAGCACAGATATCCGCATAACAGGATATAATGCGAATGGTATCTGCTACACTTTCTCCCTTGGCAGCAGAAGAAGAGGAAGCAGAGGAAAAACCAAGTGCATTACCACCCAGATTCATCATAGCCGCTTCAAAACTAAGACGGGTACGGGTGCTTGGCTCATAAAAAAGAGTAGCGATTTTCTTTCCATGGCAGACTTCCGCATACTTTTTAGGATTTTTACTGATATCAAGAGCAACATTCATTAACTCATCCAACTCTTCTACCGAAAGATCCAAAGGACTAATCAAATGTTTCATAGTTATAACAGCCTCCTTTTTATAAAATAACAAATATCATAAATAAAATTTTATATAAAACAAAAGCTAAAAAATCTAAAATTTACCAGTAGAACCAAATCCGCCGTCCTGCCGTTTAGTATCATTTAGTGTGTCTGTTTCTGTAAAAAATCCTTTTAAATAAGGAGTAAAAATAATTTGAGCAATCCGTTCCTGCGGTGCGACTTCCTGTAAATCAGAAGAATGATTAAAAAGAGGAACTAACAATTCTCCACGATAATCTGAGTCAATTACACCGACCTGATTGGCAGGTGCAAGCCCCCGTTTTACAGCAAGTCCGCTTCTGGCATAGACAAGCCCAACATATCCTGCCGGAATTTCTAAAGCAATTCCAGTAGGAATTAAAACCGTTTCCTGCGGTTGAATAGAGATAGGGTTATCTATACAGGCATATAGATCCGCCCCGGCAGCAAATTCCGTCCCGTAAGAAGGAATTACTGCATTAGGATGAAGTTTTTTAATAAAAATAATTTCGGTCAACATAAAAGGATGATCCTTTCTCTATAGTTTATAATAATAATTAGAAATCCTTTGGCGGAGTCCATAAAAGAATCGTATTTGCTTTTAGAGATTCCGGCACTAAAATAATACGCTGATTTGCCGAACCACGAAAAACAAGATTTTTATTTTTTTGCTCTTCTATAAATTCTCCGTCTACAAGAATATCAATATAGGAGAGAAATTCGGCTGTTTCCTGCCATTTTGCTGTCATAGTATTTAAAATATCACGGTCAAAAAGATAGCCAGACCAGCACCAGATATTTTTTTGAGGAAAACGTTCCTTAAAACACTTTACCAAAGGCAAAAGAGCAATTTGATTATCATGTTCAAAAGGTTCTCCGCCAAGTAAACTTAATCCGGCGATATAGTCTGGCTTGCAGTATTCAAGAATAGTAGCAATCGTTTCTGAAGTGAAAGGTGTCCCATAAGAAAAATCCCATGTTTCAGAATTAAAACAGCCTTTACAGTGATGGGTGCATCCGCTGACAAAAAGGGAAACACGTACCCCTGTGCCATTTGCTATGTCATAGCGTTTGATATCTGCATAATTCACATATATGCCTCCCTTCTTTGAAATTTTATTTTAATTATCATACACTAAAATACTTGGGATGGCAATAAAAAAATACAAAAAACTTTAATTAGGCTTTTGGATGGGGGTGCTTTCACCGGACGCCAGAGGCGGTTTGCTCCTTTTCTTTGCTTGCTCCGCTCTCCAAACGGTAAGAACGT
>CAJUGZ010000188.1 GCA_910585855.1 uncultured Lachnospiraceae bacterium
GTGAGGGCGAATTGCGCCCCGGTTCGTACGGTTGGATGAACCGAAATCAGAAGCCATAGACTTTCTTACCGTTTGGAGCGGAGCAGGCAAAAGACAAAAGCAAACCGCCTCTTGCGTCCGGTGAAAGCCAATTTTTTCTGGCAGTATTTAATCCTATCTTCAAAAGTCGAATGAAAGATAGAAACAGGATAAACTTTGATTGGTATGCGATTTTCGTTTAAAGTTTATCATGGGGCTTATAAAATTTTGATTGATTCTATAAAAAATAGAAGATATAATAAAAAGAAAATGAATATATTTTTTATCCTTGCGATAGGATGAAAAAGTTAAGGTACGAAAGGGGAAAAGTCAGTGGATGAGGAAACTAAGGATTCAATAGTAATAGATACTGAAATAAAGAATGCGATAAAAGCAACAGATAAAGATGCACAATATGACGAAAGTGCAAAACGTCTATTAGGAAATAAGAGAATACTTGCTCGTATATTGCTGAAAACAGTGAAAGAATTTTATGGAATGAATTCGGAGGATGTGATACCTTATATTGAGGGAGAACCTTTTATTTCTACTATTCCAATAGAACCGGGATTAACAAATAAGAAGAAACAAGAAGGAAAAAGAGTTATTGGTTTTAATTCCGAAAGTGTAGAGAGTAATGAAGGAATGATACGATTTGATTTAGTATGTTATGTGCGTATTCCATCAAAGGATGGTACAAAAGAGAAACTTTCACAGATGATCCTTAATGTGGAAGCACAGAAGAATACTCCTGCAAGCTATAAGCTGGGGAATCGGGCAATTTTTTATGTAAGCCGCCTAATTTCTTCACAAAAAGAAAGAGATTTTGTCAATACGAATTATGATGATATCAAACGTGTTATATCAATTTGGATTTGTATGAATATGAGAGAAAATAGTATGGAATATGTACATTTAACAGGAGATAAATTATTAGGTTCTTATGATTGGATGGCCGGAATAGATTTATGGAATTTAGTTTTTATTGGTTTATCACGGGAATTGCCAGAACAGAAGGAAATGTATGAGTTGTATCGTTTGCTAGGAGCATTGTTATCAAGAGAACTTTCGGAACAGGAAAAGTTGGAGATTCTTGAAAAAGAGTATGAGATTCCATTAGAGGAAGAAATAAGGAAGGATGTGCATGAGATGTGTAATTTAAGTCAAGGAATAAAAGAGGATGGGATTGCTATAGGAGAAGCAAAATTGATGTACAATATGTATAAAAAGGGATATTCCTTGGAACAGATTGCAGAAGTAGCAGAGAAAAGTATTGAAGAAGTAAAAGTGGTTATTGAGAGTAAAAACTCCATCTCTTTTTTTACAGTATAGAGTACGTGGTGGACGTTGTTAAATGTAAATTATAGATTTTGCAATTATTTTATTTTCTAGTGAGAATATACAGCCGAAATTCAAAGGAAAGTCTGTACGGGATCATTATTTCCCGTTGGCATTTAGGCATGGTTTTTTCGTGCTTTATGTGTCTGCTGCGAGGAAATGTTAAGCGAGAGTGATCTTCGAACAGACTTTTTTTGGATTTTGGCGTCTTTTTTTTGAAGAAGAGGAAATTTTAGTTATGTTTATTGTCAGGTAATGGGGTAAAATTGTAATATTATGTAGGATTTTATTGTCAAAAATATGAGCTTTTTCATTGATTATTATTAGACAAAATGTTAAAATAAAAGTTAAATACAGATTCCATATATTTATTTATTCTTTTATATAAAGGAGGGGCTAAATGGAAAAATTAGAAATGGTACATGAACTGCAGGAAGTAATTGAGCAGTTGTATCAGGAGATGGATTCTTTTGAAATTAATATTAAAGAAGTGTTGTCTTTAATTACGGCAAAGCGTTTGCTGTCAGATGCAGTATTAAAGAAGGCGTGGGAGCAGTTGGGGGTGATACGGGAATTAGGAAAGAAGTGCAGAGAAGGGTATTGTCAATTGGAAATGTCGGAAGAAGCACCGGAATATATAGAACAAATGCGTATGACATTGACTGCGACAGAGCGTCTTTTAAAGGAAAGAGAGGAATATTTTCTTGCGAAAGAGGAATTTTTGCGTTTATATTCGGATAAGGCAGAGGTAGAGAAACCGCTTCTTGTTTGCCAGCAGGAACTTGTCGGGTATGCGATAGAACGTATGACAGAGGAGGAAGTGAAGTTTTATCTGGGGAAATATGTGTTGTTTATGAAGGCATGGAGAGAAAAAGAGGCGTTAAAATTAATTGATTATGTGCAGAAGTTGCTGGAATTTTTTACAAAGGAATTGGCGGCGGCAGCGGTTTTTCAAAAGGAAGAATTAGTTTTAAAGGAGAGGGATAAAGAGGAAAAGAGAGAGGAAATAGATTTTAAGGAAAAACAGACATTTGAACAGGTAAAATTAGAAACGGCAGAGGATATAGCAGAGAAAGAAACAGAAAAATTTGAAGAGGCAGAAAATCATGAATATAAAAAAGTAGAATCAGATGTGGTAGAACAGCAGGAAAGACCAGAGGAAATCTGTCAAAATAGTGCAGTGCAGGAGGAGATACAGGTTGTTGCGGCACAGGAGATTGTTTTAAGGGAAGAACGAAAAGAAAAGAAAAATTATAGAGTTGAGGTAAAGAGTTGTGCGAAAAAGGAGAAAAAGAAATTTGGTGTAAAATCTTTTCGAAGTGATATGGCAGGTTTAACAGAAGGGCTGCGCAAACGGATATTGAGAGGGATACGTCAGTATGGGGGAATTACAACGGAATTGCTTGCTGCGATGACAAAAAGACCGCAGGAAGAGATAGCGCAGGAGTGTGATATTCTTTTTAATTATGGATATTTGCGAAAATATAAGGTAGAGGAGATGGGGGAACTTTATTCTGTTTCTCCGAAAGGAAAAAAGTCTTTTGAGGTATGGGAAGCACTTACTTTTCTTCGTATTAACAGTAAAGTGTCTGAGTGGGAATCTATAGAGGATGCAGAAGATATGGGAAGTGCGGCAGCAGTAAGACTGATGCTTTTAAAAATATTGGCGAAGGAATTTCAAAACAGAGCATTTCCAGATATTCAGGTAGAACATCAGATAAAAAAGAATGTATTTTTTTTAAAGTGCAGAAATTTTGATCAGGTGGAATGGAGGTATTATACCGGGGCATCGGAATGGGTAGAGGATGAAGAAACGTATATTAAAGATTTGAAAGAGTTTGTAGAAAATACAGAGGATATAGAAAGTGTAGGAGAGATAGAAGAGTCAAAGGAAAAAGAAACAGAAAAATTAGAGAACAGCGAAAAGCTGACTATGAAATGGACTGTTTTAGGGGAAACGGATTGTGGAGAAAGATTGAGAGAATGGATAGTTAGAACTTATAAAGAAGAAGTAGATCCGCAGGAGATTTTGCTGAAACAGTATAAAGATGAGATTTTTATTGAAAATGAAGAAGAACCGGCAGAAAAGGAAGCGGCTGTTACGACGGAAAGCACAGAGGATGAAGTATTAAAAAAAACCAGCTATATAAAAAAAGTGTTAGAAGAAAGTAAAAAAGGATCTATAAAAAGACAAAAAGCAAAGGAAACAGCAAAAAAAGAAAAAACGATAAGTAAAATAAGTAAAAAGGAAGCAGCAGAGAAAGAAAATTCTTTTGAGGATAAAACAAAAGAAATCTCCTTAGTACAGAGTTTTTCAGAAGAAACTGAGAAAAGATCGAAGGAAGAATGGAAAATATTGATTTTGAAAAATTATCAGGATATGATTGAAAAGGATAAAATTTATTGTGCAACAGCATATCTGTTTGCTGCAGCACAACAGGATAAGGAATTTTTGCCGCTTTATTATAAGCTTGCTTATGCAGTAAATGATCCTTTTATAAATTGCAGCTATTCTTCTGGTCGGATATTTGATATTTATTTTGATGATGATGATTCTTCTCTATCAGAATACTATATGGTTTCTGCATTGTTGAGAAATTATTTTATGGATCATACGGGGTATGATTATCAGATGCAGCAGCTTTATGATGGGGTCAAGGAACGCCGAATCATTGCAGAGGATCGCTGTCTGGGAGAAATTATTTATGGATTGTTGGAATTTAAAGAAAATGCTCACAGCGGAATCGACCGTTTTGCTGATTATAAAAGAAAGGATACCGTTGCTTGGGAAGCTAAAGTAGCAGAGAAAAAGAATGAAGCAAAGGGATATTATGAAAATTATGTATTGGGAAAGATGGCAGAACAGGCTTCGCACCGGAGATTTGTAGAAACTAAGAAATTGATTTTTTCACAGGAAAGTGATTTTGCTTTTTATTTAAAAGTGGTTTCGGAAGATAGCAGAGAGTGTTTGACAGAAGCGAAGGAATATCTTCAAACTTATTTTATAAAAGATGGTGCATCTGTTACAGCAGTAAATCTGGAAGCGGAAAAAATGAATCGTTTTTTAGATGGAAAATGGGACGAGGCAGGACAGCATCTGCGGATTGCAAAAAAATCTTCGGATTTGATGAGCAGTCTGCGTATGAATTTATATAATCAGATTAAAAAGGCATTAAGCTGTATTTGTGACTGGATAGAATTATTGGAAAATAAAGTAATAGATGAAAAAGAAAAGGGATTTGAGTTATATAAAAAAGTCAGAGATGTTTTGATTGGAAATATGCAGCAGGTGATACAGCATATTTTGACAGAAGAAAAGTCTTTGGACTGGGCAGGAAAAAAGGTAATTTTATTTACGCTTACAGAATTAAAAGCCAGACTGACAGGAACATATCAGCCAAATTTAGAAAAATATTTTTATATTAGATTTTTGGCAAATGATAAAGTTTTATTAGACAGTGAATACAGACCAGATGCGGAAATGGAAGTTTCTGCTCTTCCTGAATTTGCTTTTCTTAGACGGATTGAGTGTCATGCACAGGAAGAAGAGAAACCTTTTGATATACAGATGAAAGAGATTTTAAACGGAGAGGATGACTATGGTTCTGCACTGCTTTTAGAGCAGTATTTTGCAGAATGTAGGGAAGGTCAAAAAGAGGACTATAATATTGCAGAATCCATTTTATATGCAGAAAAAGCGGCAAAAATGAAACAGGAGGAGTTTGTAGAAAATTTAGAGTTGGCACAAAGTTATGGACAGATGGGAAATTCCTCTGAAAATAAAAAAGAAAAGATTCTGCGTGCGGTCAATGAATGTTATGCCTATGCATGTGAAACAAAAAATTTTGGCTATTTTTCTAAGGTATTGCTGGCATTTCAGCAAAAGATAAAAGAAGAAGCTAAATACAGAGAGAGTTCTATTTTAAAAGAAATGGAAACTTATTTAGACAGTCATGGAGAGGTTTTAGAGGAAGAAGGGAAGGTTAAGCGTGTAGAAAAAATTCGAAAAATGATTCAGGTGCAGAATTATACAGTAGCAGAGGATTTATTAAACCGTTTGATCAATCAGGAAGAAGAGTCAGAATTAGAACTTTTAAAAACGGATTATTTAAAAGATTTTTTACATAACTATGACTACAACTATGCCAATGTATCTGATACAGGAAAAAAACTGCATACATTATTGATGACAACAAGGGCACAAAAGGAAATTAAGGGAGGCAGAAAACTTTTAGAGGCATGGCTTTCTAACGGAGGAAGTTTAGGAGAACAAAAACTTTTTACACTGCTGACCATGTTGGGATTCCCGGTAGAACAAGTAAAAAATATGCAAAAACTTTCCAATAAGATTGAAAATTATTTTATTACATTAAAAAGACCAGAAAACGGAAGAAAATTAAATTATAAGCATCCGATTGCCGCATTTGGCTCAACGGCAATGGAGGAAGGATTTCGAGTGGTATGTTTATATGGAAAATATGATGCAACCAGCTTAATTGATACTTTTAAAGAAATCGGTTTTGCAAAACATACGATTGTATTATTAGATTATCCACTGTCAGACAGTGAAAGAAGAAAATTAGCAAGAAAGACAAAATTAGAAGTTTCGGAAAAAATTTTTGGTGTAATTGATCGGGTGCTTTTGGTTTATTTGGTAAATAATTATACGGAAACTGCGATTAATCGGATGCTGATGGCAGTTATGATGCCATATACTTATTATCAGCCATATGTGGTAGAATCTGCCAATCCTATGCCGCCGGAAATTTTTATTGGTCGGAAAGAGGAATTAAGCAAGATAGAATCGCCTTCAGGGGTAAATATTGTATATGGAGGAAGACAGCTTGGAAAATCGGCATTGCTTCGAATGGCAAGAAACGATATTGATCGAAATGAAAATGGAGATCGAGCTGTATTGGTTAATATTAAAGATTTAGATGATACAAAAACGGCATTAAAAATCTCTCAGACATTAGCAGATGAAGGGATTTTCGAGAAAGATTTTGAAACAGACGATTGGGACAAGCTGGCGAGGGAATTAAAAAAGCGTCTGCAAAGTCAGGAAAAGGAAAAAATTCCGTATTTGCTGCTTTTGTTAGACGAGGCGGATGCTTTTATTGAAAGCTGTGAAGCGATCAATTATCATCCGTTTGATGCATTAAAAGATGTACAGGAAATCGGGACGGAACGTTTTAAGTTTGTAGTAGCAGGACTTCACAATATTATTCGTTTTAAGCGAAATAGTGCATTGGGAAATAACAGTGTACTGACACAAATGGAATCTTTGACAGTAACGCCGTTTAATGTAATGGAAGCAAAAGAACTGCTTCAGATTCCTCTGTTTTATTTGGGACTGCGTTTTCCTGAAGAAAAGGATTCTTTGGTTTCTATGATTTTGGCAGCTACGAATTATTTTCCGGGACTTTTGCAGCTTTATTGTGCCAAGTTGTTAGAGGCGATGAAACGAGATTATGCAGGATATAATGAAAAAAGTACGCCGCCATATGAAGTGCAGGAAAATCATATTAAAAAAGTGCTTGCAGAAGAAGGGTTTCAGCAGAAAATCCGAGAAAAATTTATGGTAACGTTAAAATTAGACGAAGATAATGTTTACTATATTATTGCACTTTTAACGGCATATATGAACTATAAAGAAAGAAATCAAAACGGTTATAGTCCAAAAGATATTTTAAGATATGCAAAAGGGTTTGAAGTAAAAAAGATGAAAGGGATGCAGCCGGAACAGGTAGAGGCATTGATGGAGGAAATGCGGGAATTAAATGTACTGCGTCTGACTTCAGAAAACCGTTACTGGTTTACAAGAAATAATTTCTTTCAGATGATGGGAACAGTAGATCAGATTGAAGAAGAAGTGATAAAATACATGGAACAGTAAATGGAGGAAAAAATGGACAGAATCTGGTGGGAACAGACAACAAATGCTGCACGTTTTATCAGCCGGATTACGGATACTATGGCAGAGGGAAAGAGTGTGGTATTGATACTGCCAAAAAAAGCACCATGGTATCAGACAATGTGCGAATTGATAAAAGGAAAGATTCAAAGAAGAGATTCGAAATATTCTTTTGATGATATAGAAGCACCAAGTGAAAAACCCGGAGAGTTTCTTTTGCGGCATTACTGTATGGAAGAAAAGCAGGCACAATATCGTCCCAATAAATCCTATGCACAGTTTTTGGCAGAAAGTGATGATATTGTACTGAATGATCGTTATATATGGATTCGGGGGCTTTCTAATAAACAGTGTGAGGAATGGGTACAGTTTCTTAGCGAATATACAAAATATAAGAAAAGGAATGTAGCAGCAGCAGTTTTTTTATTGGAGATACGAGAGGAAAACTTTCGCTATGGAGCAAAGAAAGGGATTGTATCCCTTTCCTTTGAGAAAGAGATTAGTGCATATGACAGATATACTTTTTGTGCACTTGCTGCTGCCGGAATTACCTGTGCAGATGAACTGCGTCCGTATATGGCAGAGGTGGTATCTAAGATTTGCGGAGAGGATATTGAGCTTTGTGCAAAGTGTATTCGAATGGGGACAAAATTTTTGGAAGATCCTTATAAGCAGTTAATGCAGATTATAAAGCAGGGACGGCAAAGCAGCGGAGAAGATTTTTCGGTTCAGATGACAAAAGAAGAAGTGGATAAAAAAATCTGGGAGGCTCAGATTCGATGCATTTTTCCTGTAATTGAAAGCTATCGGGGATATTTTGTAAAACGTTATTATGAAAAGATTCAAAAAAGACTGCCGATTAGTAATTCAAACGGGGAGAGGATTTTAGATCCAGATGAATTAGAAATAGGGACATTGCTTTTTATGGCAGCGGAGGGGGATTTGCTGATTAGTAAAAAAGAACATGACAGACTGCATCAGTTTCGGGAGGCTAGAAATACACTGGCTCATATGAAGAAAATGGAAGAGCAGGATGTGGAAAAAGTTCTTTATGATTGTAATTTTGGCTAGAGGACGCCAGATTCGAAAACGGTGGGCAGCCTGCTGTTCCGGTTTCCAAAAAGCAAGAAGTTCTAAGACTTCTGCCGTTTCATTCATCCAACCGTACAGACCGGGGCGCAATTCGCCCTCACCATAGGCGAAACGTGATTGGTGTAAGGAAGGATTTTACCAGCCATAATACAGCCTCTTTCCTATTATACGGGCTAAACACGCCCCTTTTTTTTCACACCCTGCATGGAAGCAGGAT
>CAJUGZ010000189.1 GCA_910585855.1 uncultured Lachnospiraceae bacterium
TGCTAAGCGCAAGCGGGCCCGGAATAGACCTTCCTTCCGCTTTCTGCGTCCCCCCATCAAGAAACTAGACTTATAAAAGCATTAAATATAAATCTCACATTGTATATCAGAAGCAAGCAGCTCCTGAAACCGCAGTCCATCCTCCCTTTTCCCAATAATACTTCCATAATGCACCGGAATCACCACTTTCGGCTTAATTAAATTTGCCAATTCCGCCGCCTTTTTATAATTCATAGTATAAATCCCTCCAATCGGAAGAAACGCTACATCACACTGCACTTTCCGACTCTCCGGCGTCAAATCCATATCTCCCGCTATATAATAACGAATCCCCTGTATCTCCAAAAGATATCCCACTCCTCCGTAACTCTTTGGATGAAAAGGCTTTATAATATTATAACTAGGAACAGTAGTAAAGTAAATTCCATCCACAGTATAACTTTGCTCCGGCTTTACATAAAATATATTTTCTTCTGCAAAATTCAGCCGTTTCGTATCCTTTTTCATGCGTTCCGGCAGTACAATTTTGGTATCTTTTTTTGCAACGTTTCCAATATCTTCTAAAGAAAAATGATCATAATGATTATGTGTAATAAAAATTATGTCGGCATCTTTTAATTCCTGATTAATTCGAAACGGATCAAAATAAATAATCTTCTCTTTTTCCATCCGTATACTGTTCTGTGTAAAAATCCGAATCCCTTTTGTCACATCCCTTTCCTCCTCTGCTTCTGCCACTCTCTTATTTTATTTTCCCTTTGCTTTTTCTAAAAATTCTCTTTCCTTTTCTGTAAGATTCGCCTCTTTTAATAAATCTGGACGATATTTTAAAGTTCGAAGAATCGCCTGCTGTCGCCTCCATTTTTCAATATTTGCATGATGCCCGGAAAGCAGAATCTCTGGCACTCGTTTTCCCATATACTCTTCTGGTCTGGTATACTGCGGATATTCTAATAAATTGTCATGAAACGATTCAAACTCTGCAGAAGCATCATTGTTCAGCACACCCGGCACAAGCCTTGATACAGCGTCAATCGTAACCATAGCCGGAAGCTCTCCTCCGGTCAATACATAATCTCCTATTGAAAGAAAATCTGTTGCTATCATCTCTAAAGCCCGCTCGTCAATCCCTTCATAGTGTCCGCATAAAAATACCAAATCCTCTTCTTTTGCCAGTTCCTGTACAATCTTTTGAGAAAGTGTCCGTCCCTGCGGCGTCATATAAATAACACGCAGATGCTCCTTTCCGATTCGATCTTTTAGCGCATGATAAGCCCTACAAACTGGTGCTGCCTGCATTACCATTCCTGCACCGCCTCCATAGGGATAATCGTCTACCCGAAAATGCTTATCTTCCGAATAGTTTCGAATATCCACTGCCTCAATCGAAAGATATCCCCGATCCACTGCCCGCCCAATCATACTGGTATGCAGCCCCTGCATAACCATATCAGGAAATAAAGTTAAAATATAAAAATTCATAAGTCCTCCAATCCATCTAAAAGATGAACGGTCATCTGTTTTTCCTCTAAATCCGTCTTTAAAATACACTGTAAAATTGCCGGTATCAGCAAATCTTTTCCTTCTTTTCGCTCCACTATATAGACATCATTTGCTCCGGTTTGAAGCACGTCTTTTAAAATACCCAATTCCTTTCCCTGATCCGAAACCACACGCAGCCCAATCAAATCAACAATAAAATACTCCCCTTCTTCCAAAGGAATCGCATATTCTCTTGTCACCAGCAAATCTTTTCCCCGATATGGTTCTATCTCATTAATATTGTCAATCCCTTTAAATTTTAAAATAACAAACTGCTTAAAAAACTTTACCCGCTCCACTTCTAGCGTACGCTGCTGCTCTCCGGTATCCAAAATAACCTGCTTTAACTTTTTAAAACGCTCTATTTTCTCTGTCGTAGGAAAAACTTTTACTTCCCCATGAATCCCATGCGTTGAGCTAATAATTCCTACCCGCAATAATTCTTCCATCATTTCCTCCTATAACAAAAACCAGCCCTATGATTAGAGCTGGTCTTCCCCATCTGCTTACTGAACAATATCCACAGTAACCTTTTTATCGTCTTTGGTAGCTGCCGCTTTTACAACCGATCGGATTGCCTTTGCAACACGTCCCTGTTTTCCAATCACTTTTCCCATATCGGAAGATGCGACCCTGAGTTCTATAAGGATTCCCTTTTCGTCCTCAGTTTCTGTAACAACAACCTCATCCGGATAATCCACAAGTGCCTTTGCAATAATTTCTACTAATTCCTTCATGCACCTCTACCTCCGTCAGCAAATCCAACTTATTTCTCAATTCCGGCAACCTTTAATAATTTTGCAACCACTTCGGTAGGCTGTGCACCATTTGATAACCATTTTTTTGTTTCTTCTTCATTAAATTTAATAACTGTCGGCTCTTTTGTCGGATCATAATAACCAACTTCAGCAATAAATCTTCCATCTCTTGGCGATCTGGAATCTGCTACAACCACTCTGTAAAAAGGTGCTTTTTTCTGTCCCATTCTTCTTAATCTCATCTTAACTGCCATTTCAATTCTCCTCCTAAAACTCTAATCAAAAAACTTTATTTTTTTATTTATCAATTATTCTTTACCAAACCTATTTTATTTTTTGTCCAGTAAGAAATAACTTTTCTCATTTATTTTATTACTCTCTATAATCCAAAAGGAAGTTTAAAACGTCCTTTTTTTCCGCTTTTTCCCATCATACCAGACATCTGCTTCATCATCTTCCTGCTCTGTTCAAACTGCTTTACTAACCGATTTACTTCTGCTAATTCCACCCCTGCACCGTTTGCAATCCGCTTTTTTCTAGAAAGATTCAATAAGTCTGGATTGGCACGTTCCTGCGGCGTCATCGACAAAATCATTGCTTCAATGCGATCCATCTGTCTTTCATCAATATCAATATCTTTTACTTGATTTCCAAGCCCGGGAATCATACTTAATAAATCCTGTATTCCACCCATTTTCTTCATCTGACTCATGCTTTCGAGATAGTCATCAAAACCAAATTCGGCCTTCTTTAACTTCTTTTCCATCTCTTTTGCTTTGTCCATATCGACCGCTGCTTCTGCCTTTTCAATCAAAGTCAAAACATCGCCCATTCCAAGAATCCGAGAAGCCATTCGATCTGGATAAAACTGTTCCAAATCCGAAAGCTTTTCTCCCATACCAATATATAAAATCGGCTTTCCGGTAACAGCTTTAATCGAAAGTGCCGCACCGCCTCTGGTATCTCCGTCCATCTTAGTTAGTACTACCCCGTCAATTCCGACCTTTTCTTCAAACATCGAAGCCACATTCACCGCATCCTGTCCTGTCATTGCATCTACAATCAAAAGCGTCTGATTGACTTCTACATACTGTTTGATTTCGATTAACTCATTCATCATCTCTTCATCAATATGAAGCCGCCCTGCAGTATCTAAAATTACTACATTAAATCCATTTTTCCCTGCATGTTCAATCGAAGCTTTGGCAATATGGGACGGTTTATTTTTATCTCCCATAGTAAATACAGGAACACCCTGCTTTTCTCCATTGATTTGAAGCTGCTGAATTGCTGCCGGACGATAGACATCACATGCCACAAGCAGCGGCTTTCTGCCCTTCTGCTTTAACTTTCCGGCTATCTTCGCTGTCGTTGTCGTCTTTCCTGCTCCCTGCAGACCTGCCATCATAATTACGGTTACTTCATTGGACGGCTTTAGCTGAATCTCCGTCGTTTCTGAACCCATCAGCTTGACCATCTCTTCATTTACAATCTTAATCACCATCTGACCCGGTGTAAGACTATTTTGTACGTCCTGTCCAATCGCCCTCTCCTGTACCGTATTGACAAACTGTTTTACAACTTTAAAATTAACATCCGCCTCTAAAAGAGCCATTTTTACTTCTTTTAAAGCCGCTTTTACATCGGCTTCCGACAAACGGCCTTTTCCTCTTAAATTTTTAAAAATATTTTGTAGCTTATCGGATAAACTTTCAAATGCCATAAAAATTGACCTCCTTTACAAGCACTTTTGTTATCATAACTGATTTAAAAAGACTTGTCAAGTATTTTTTCTTTACGAATGTATGTTTGTCTTATTTTATCTTGTGTTATTACTGCTTTTTTAACACAGTTTCTATTTCTGCTGCTTTTATTATGATTTATCTTTTTCCGTCTTTTTTCTCGAATTTGTCACAAAATTGTCACAATCTTTTATGAGATATTTACTGTTTTTGCAACTTCTTCTTGTTCCCGCTTTTTATCCTCTGTCAGATGTGTATATGTATCTAATGTCACAGATGTGGACGCATGTCCAAGATTCTGACTAACAATTTTTACATCTGCTCCAGCAGAATAGGCAAGACTTGTGTATGTATGCCGAACCATATGAGGACAAAAATTTTCAATCTTTTCTATATGATTTTCTTCTGCTTCTTTATTATACTGCTCTATAATTCTTCTTATTAATTCCCGAAATCCCGGTTCATTCCAAACATTTCCATATCTATTGATAAATACAAAATTAGATAAATACCCTCTAATATTTCCAGAATCATCCACATAAGGCAACTTAACAACAGATGTTTCATTCTGCATTTTCAGTTTTAAAAGTGTCTTTTTCACTGCATTATTCATTACAACACTACGGATAGAGGTTTTACTTTTAGGAGAAGCTACTGCTATAGTAAATCCATAATCCACTTTTCTATATCTATTCACGGTTTTATTTATAGTTATGGTATTCTCTTTAAAATCCACATCTTCCCAAGTTAAAGCTGCCATTTCCCCAATTCTTATACCTAAATTAAACAAAACAACAAATACTGGATAACTATATGAATATCGTTTGCTATTCTTTACATAATTCATAAATAAATCAATCTGCCGCTGCTCTATAGCAGTTCTCTTCTTGCTCTCTGTCCGTGGCACTTGTAAATTTTTTGCAGGATTCTTAATAATTATATCATCATCTAAAGCACATTCAAAAACAATATTTAAGCAACTTTTCAAATTTGACATAGTAGAGTGCTTCTTACCATTTTGGATCATTTCATTTATAATTCTTTGGCAATCTGCTTTTGTAATCTTTGCAATCTGCTTTTTTCCAATAGTATTTTTAATATAAGTATTATAATATGATTTATAATTCGTGCAAGTTGTGGCTTTTCTGCCACTCTTTGCAAATGTTTCCATCCAAAAGTCAAAATAAGCGTTCAATGTCATTTTAGCATCTCTAGTATTGAATTTATTCCCTCGATCAATCCTGCATAATAAATCATTTTCCTGCCTCCGTAATTCTACTAAATCAGAAGCCGTAATTGTAATGCGTTCCCCATCAATCATCTTTCGAAACATATACCGTTTATTTTTTGAATCATAATATTCCCCTGTTTTAAGATTTCTCCCACGACTATCTTTTCTTTTATCTGTCATAACAATATCACCTTTCTTCTTGAGATAGGGCAGCGGCAGAACCACACCCCTTTTTTCCTGCTAGGACACTCATAAAATGCGTACCCGGAATAGGGCAGTAGCAAACCCACTACCCTTTTCCTTATCTGGTTTCCTTTCTGCTGCCACTCAGTGAAGCAACAACAGAGGAAATAAAAACAAAGCAATTACCATCACACCGGCAAATACCATAAACCATATTTCAAAGTGATCGGTTTTCTCTTTATCGGCATGTTTTTCCACCTTAAAAGTAATTTGGTTCTCTTTATCAATCGTGACCGAATAAATCGTTTCCTTTCTCATTCTGCTCCTCCTCTTCTTTCACACAATCCCGAACACTGATGTAAATTCTTTTTATCCATTTCTCATTTTTAATTTTCGGTAAAAGTTCCATAATCAATTTTTTATAGTCCATATTTATGCAGCATCACCTTTCTTTTTTTTGTGCAAATGTAAGATTGTCCATATCTGCTTCAAAAAGCGTATATCATGGATATTTTCCAGCAGATGTGAAATCGCTTCTTTGTAGTCCTCTTCCTGATTCATTTTCTTTCTACACCGCCTTCCCTTGTCATATTAACGGCACAGCGGTAAATTTGTTTCAAAATCCATGTATCATCTGTCTTTAACAAAATCTTTACAATTTGCTTGATATAGTCCTTTTTACTCATGCCTTACCACCTTTCTTCATTTCCGCCATAGCTGCCCGATACCCTTTTGCATAGCCGAAATGGAAAGTAGTAGCTATCACTTCATATCTGTTTTGATTGGAATTAACAAGTTCTGTCCATTCCATTGTATTCATATCATATCTTCTATTTACTTTTACCTTCTCAATAAACCGCTCCACATATCTTTGAATCTTATCCATATCAAAAACCTTTCCTGTCATTTTAAATCCCCATACAACAAACGTAGATAGGGCAAATTTCAATTTTATTCTAAAAGAGGATTTTTCTATTGCCTAAAGTATAAAAACGCCTATACGGGCAAAATACAGCATGATCCTTTTATTTCCTTTGGTTATTTTCCCTCTTTACATCCGGCAGCAGAAATGTTACAATTCCTGCATACCGTTATTTTGTTACGTTAGCGGGTGATTGCCCTTGTCAGTAGTTGCGATACTGGTAAGGGCGTTTTCTTTCCAGTCAGCTTGTACCCAATTCGCATAGTGTGCCGCCCGCTCCATACTGGCATGATACAGCGTAGTGAGAATATAAGGCTGCTTTTTCTTAATCCGTTGCCCTTGCTCCTGAAACCGCATCAAGGCATACTCCATATCCGCATAGTTTAATTTCATCAAATTACTTTTCACTAATTCCCTTGGCTTCTCCTGTCCGTTAATATGTATGGTCTTACTTTTTGACAACAGAGTATCCAACATGACACTCACAAAGTTGTCAACCAAATCTATTTCATCCGGGTGAGCAAGTTTTAAATTCTCGTAGTCAATGTTTTCCCGAATCACAGAAAGAACGGCTTCCAGATGTGCTTGTCCGTCTGTCTGTCCAGTCGGATTGATGCTTCCTTCCTCTTTCCCCTGACTGACAGGACTAGACTGATTATTATTTTTAGTATAATTAATATTATTAATATAATTATTATTACGTTCCCCGTTTTGTATAAATACGTTTTGTATATCTTCATTTTCTACATGTACAAAAGGGGGAAATAGAGAAACCCCGCTATTTTCCTCTGTTTTTAATATTTCCGGCAATTCTGGAATTTCATAAATCGTACTTTCCCACCGAATAATCTTTCTACCGTTTTCATCACGAATAGGAATCTTTTTATAATAACCGCAATCTTTCAATTCCTTTAACCCGGAATAGATTGCTTTCTTACCATCTGTAGAACTATTTACAAGGTTTCCCACAATCACTTTCCAATTATCCGGCTTGCTCAATAAATACGCTAAAATCCCTTTGGCTTTAAAAGATAATCTGGTATCTTCCAGAAATGTTTTATCCATCATGACAAAATTATTTTGGCACTTTTTTACCCTAATAATCTCATTCAAGCGTTTATCTTCACTCATAGCTTTTACTCCTTTAGTTTTAGATTAGATAAAAAAGAATGATCCATTTCCTCTTTCCAATAAGCAGCAGCATATTATATAACCTGCTCCCAAAACTTTAATTTTCCCTGCCCCTATCAGTTTCTTTCTGGTAAGGGCATTTTTTCTGCCATATTACTCCATTCTGCTAAATGCTAATATTTATTAATGATGAGAGGGCTAAGTTCAACTTAGGGGTGCATGACCTTTCTGCTAAATACTAATATTTATTAATGCTCCTAGTGTTTCTTTGTAACTGTAACCGCCGATAATCTGCATCAGGGAAACCTTAACCGGAATCCCCATATCCAAAACCTTTGCCAGTTCGTTTGTCAATCCCTTTGGAATGTATCCAATTACTGTTTTTTTCGCTAAAGAAAGAATGTGTACTACGATTCGGACAGCGTTCTTGTCATATTGGTTATTTGGTTCTCTTTCCAGTGTAACAGTCAAATCTTCTTGCGGAAACTGCTTCAAAAACTGTAACCGCTCCTGTCGATTCCCAAAGGTCGTCCCTGCTGCCCGAATTGTCATAGATAATTTTACCCGCTTCCATGCTTTCTTAAAGGCATCTGATAAGGAATACCCTGCTTTTTTCAATTCATTTGCCATAACACAAACGGCTTTTCTCATTCTGGTAATTTGCTTCATATCGGCTTTTCTCCTTTCTTTTCGTATTTAGTCAGCTTTCAGACAGCCTATCTTAAATCAGCCGTCCGAAATTCGGATACTTCCTTTCTTTTCATGTTGGTTGGCTTTCAGATAGCCTATTCAGAAATTTGTATTCCTCAGAAGTGGGAACGATTAATTTGATAATCTGCCTTTTAGATAAACAATAAAACTAATCCCGTTACAATAATAACCAGCCATACTACCGCTGCTACTAACTGAAAAATTTCCTTTTTCATCTTGATTTTACAGACGAACTTTGTTATATTTGCATTGGGGGATTGCTCCCATACGCACCAACTTAATTATACTTCCATATAAAGTCGTTTTCTGGTATAAT
>CAJUGZ010000190.1 GCA_910585855.1 uncultured Lachnospiraceae bacterium
CTTTTTGGAAACCGGAACAGCAGGCTGCCCACCGTTTTCAAATCTGGCGTCCTCTCTAAAAAAACTTTATGGAATCGTAGCCCCATCCACAGAAAGCACCTCTCCCGTCACATAACTGGCCATATCACTTGCCAAGAAAAGAAATGCATCCGCTACTTCCTCCGGTTCTCCAACCCGTGCAAGAGGAATTGCCGCCGAAATCCTCTTTACCATCTCCTCTGGAAGAGCTGCCACCATATCCGTCCGAGTCACTCCCGGCGCAACAGCATTTACCCGAATCCGATCTTTCCCCAATTCCCGTGCCAAAGAAACCGTAAGCCCATTTACAGCAAACTTCGACGTCGGATATCCGCATCCGGCAGCCTGTCCCTTTAAACTAACCACAGAACTGGTATTTACAATCGAACCGCCGCCCTGCTCCTTCATATAAGGAACTACAGCACGAATAAAATAAAAAACAGCATTTACATTCAGATTCATAATCCGGGCAAAATCCTCCGGTTTATAATCATAAATCGACTCTCGAGCAGAAATCCCCGCATTATTTACCAAAATATCAATCTTTCCAAACTTCTCTTTTACCTCAGCCGCTGCTTTTTCCACTGCGGCATAATCTGTTAATTCCGGCCACATCCCTGTTACCGGATACTCCGAATTTTCCTCCTTTAAAGCCCCAAGTGCCTTCTCTACGGACTCCTGCCTAGAACCACACAAAACCACTGAAGCACCAGCATTTAAAAATTTCTTTACAATCGAAAATCCAATTCCTCTTGTACCTCCGGTAACAATCGCCACTTTCCCTTCTAACATCCGTTTTACATCCATATATTGATTCTCCTTTCAAAAAATAATTTTCTATTATTATACTATATTTAACAAATAATGCAAATCCCATTACAAATCAAAACCATCTAAAATCGCTAAAATGTTACAGTTCAGCTATGCCATTCATAAATTTACCAAAATGTACATTATAAATAATTTACAAATTAACCGGCAATTTATTCTTTATCAGAATGAAAAAAACGATACACCCGTTCCGCCGCTCCCTGATTCATTGATTCCACCGCCTGCAGTTCCTCCACAGAAGCTTTCCGAATCTGCTCAATATCCCGAAATTCCCGCATCAAAGCCCGCCGCCGAACCACCCCAATCCCTTCAATCTCATCTAAAATCGAATGTACCTGCTCCTTCGACCTTAGCCCCCGATGATAAGTAATCGCAAACCGATGTGCCTCGTCCTGAATCCGAGTAATCAATCGAAACCCCTCAGAAGATTTCTCAATCGGTATCTCTGCATTTTGAAAATAAAGTCCCCGTGTCCGATGATTTTCATCCTTTACCATTCCGCACACAGGAATCTCAAGCCCCAGCCGCTTCAATACCGAAAGACAGGCATTTACCTGCCCTCGTCCTCCATCCATCAAAATCAAATCTGGAAACCGAGTAAAACTCCCAACCTCTTTCTCTGCTCCCTCCTTTTGAAGCTCCAGAATTCCATGCTCAAACCGTCTGCTAAGCACTTCATCCATACTGGCATAATCATTTGCTCCTACCACCGTTTTAATCCGAAACTTTCGATAATCACTTCGCTTCGGCTTCCCATTCTCATACACAATCATCGACCCCACCGATTCAAACCCATTTATATTGGAAATATCAAATGCCTCCATGCGCACAATCCCCTCTAACCCAAGCTGCTGCTCAATCTCCTGCACTGCCCCTCGTGTTCGCATCTCCTCCCGCTTCATCTTCTCCCGATCCTGTTCTAACACCATCTGCGCATTACGAGCCGCCAAATCCACAAGCTTTTCCTTCTGCCCCTTCTTAGGAACTCGTATCATTACCTTCTGTCCCCGTTTCCCGCTTAACCATTCCGCCAAAATCTCCGCCTCTTCTATCCCCTCCTGAAGCAGCAATTCTCTAGGAATAAAAGGTGTCCCCGCATAATACTGTTTAACAAAACTAGCTAAAATCTGTCCCCGACTCTCCTCAAGTGCCACACAAAGATAAAAATGCTCCCGCCCAATCATCTTTCCATCCCGAACAAAAAACACCTGAACCACAGTATCTTCCCCATCCTGAGCAAATGCAATAATATCCCGCTCTTCCCTCTGATCTCCAGTAATCTTCTGCTTCTTTGCAATCTGCTTTACACTGCCAATCAAATCCCGATACTCCATCGCCTCCTCATACTCCATTGCCTCAGAAGCTGCTGCCATCTTCTGCTCTAACTCCGAAACAATCTCTTCATAATTCCCATTTAAAAATTCAATCGCCTTCCCTATCGCCCTTTGATACTCTTCCTGCCCAATATACCCCTGACAAGGCGCATCACACTGCTTAATATGATAATTCAAACAGGGACGTCCTTTTCCAATCTCCTTTGGAAGCCCCCGATTACAAGTCCGAATCCTATAAAGTTTCCGAAGCAGTTCCAAAGTATCTTTTACCGCCCCTCCACTGGTATAAGGGCCAAAATACTTACACTTATCCCTCTTTCTCTCCCGTGCAAAAAGAATCCTAGGATAAGCCTCATTTACCGTCACCTTAATATAAGGATAAGACTTATCATCCTTAAGCATTGTATTATAACGAGGCTGATACTCCTTAATCAAGTTACACTCCAAAACCAAAGCCTCTAACTCCGAATCCGTAATAATATATTCAAAATGATGAATCCGAGAAACCATCTGCTCAATCTTAGCCGTTTTATTGCGGCTGCTCTGAAAATACTGCCGCACCCGATTCTTTAAACTAATCGCTTTCCCCACATAAATAATCTCATCCTTTTCATCATGCATTAAATAAACACCGGGCTTTTTCGGAAGTTTTCTCAATTCCTCCTGTATATCAAACTCCCTTTCTTCCTCTCCCATCCTCCAAACTCCTTTCCGCCAAATACTCCCTCTCTGTATCCAATCAAGTAAAATTCGTGCGCCAAACATGTATCAGCCTTACCAACAATCTTCCTATAAACACCCAATATACACAAAAAAAGGGCTTTCACCCTCCTATATTACGGCAACTTTGCTTACCAACTACCATACACAGCCGGAAGCCGAAGGAAGGTCTGCGCAGGGTCATCATTTCCCGTCGGCACTTAGACACTGTGTTGTGGTGTTTTAGTGCCTTATGTGTCCGCTATGAAAATAAAAAGTGCTAAGCACAAGCGAGCCCGGAGCAGACCTTCCTTCGGCTTCCCCCCTCTCACTCTTTCTCCTCTTCCCCACGAACCTCCCGAAAAATCCGCATAAACTCTTTCCCAGTAATTGTTTCCTTTTCAAACAAATACCCGGCAATCCGATCTAACACTTCCCGATTCTCAGAAAGCATCCCCTTCGCCTTCTCATAAGCATTACGAAGTAAAATCATAACTTCTTTATCAATCTCAGTAGCCGTAGCATCCCCACAGTTTGCAACTGTCCGTCTATCCAAATATTGATTCTCCACACTTTCCAAACTCATCAGTCCAAACTTCTCCGACATTCCATACTGTGTAATCATCGCCCGGGCAATCTGAGTTGCTTTCTCTATATCATTCGAAGCCCCAGTTGTAATCGTTCCAAACACAATTTCCTCCGAAGCCCGTCCGGCAAGCAGCGTAACCAATCGTGCTTCCAATTCATCCCGTGACATCAGATATTTTTCTTCCTCTGGAACCTGCATCACATATCCAAGCGATCCCATTGTCCGAGGCACAATCGTAATTTTCTGCACCGGCTCTGCATCTTTCTGCAATGCCGTAGCAAGCGCATGCCCTACCTCATGATAAGCAACCGTCTTTTTCTCCTGTGGTCCAAGAATCCGATCCTTTTTCTCCTTTCCGGCAATCACCACTTCTACCGACTCAAACAAATCCGCCTGTGAAACCGCCGTTCTCCCCTGCTTTACAGCAAGAATAGCTGCTTCATTAATCATATTTGCCAAATCCGAACCCACAGCCCCGGAAGTAGCCATAGCAATTTCATCCAAATCTACCGTTTCATCCAAAGAAACACTCTTTGCATGAACCCGGAGCACATCCTTTCTCCCCTTTAAATCCGGCTTATCCACAATAATCCGCCGATCAAACCGACCCGGCCGAAGCAGTGCCTTATCCAAAATTTCCGGTCGATTCGTAGCAGCAAGTAAAAAAATTCCCTTTGACGTATCAAATCCGTCCATCTCTGCCAACAACTGATTCAGCGTCTGCTCCCGCTCATCATTTCCGCCATACCGGCTATCTCGTGTCTTACCAATCGCATCAATTTCATCAATAAAAATAATACAAGGTGCATTATTTTGTGCCTGCTTAAATAAATCCCTTACACGGGAAGCACCGACTCCGACAAACATTTCCACAAAATCTGATCCGGCAAGTGAAAAAAACGGAACTTTCGCCTCTCCTGCTACTGCCTTAGCAAGCAATGTCTTACCAGTACCGGGAGGTCCTACCAACAATGCCCCCTTTGGCAGCTTTGCTCCAATTTTTACATACTTCTGCGGATTATGAAGAAAATCCACAATCTCCGTCAGCGACTCTTTTGCCTCATCCTGTCCCGCTACATCTTTAAAAGTCACTCCGGTTTCCTTCTGTACATAAACCTTGGCATTACTCTTTCCTACACCCATCATACCGCCGCCACGGGAAGCCCTGCGCATCACCAGCCCAAGCACCAGATACATCAATAAAATCGGAAGTACCCAAACCATAATAAAATCCAAAATAACCGAACTAGACTTTGCCACAGGCGCACTATAATCAATTCCGGCTGCCTCACATCTGGCACTAACCGTTGTAATATCCTCCGCTATCCCAGTATAATAAGATAGCTGCATCATATTGCTAAGCTGTGCCCTTGGAACAGCCACAATCCGATCCGACTGAATCTGCACGGAAGCAATTGACCCCTCTTCCAGCTTTTTCAAAAACTCATTATAAGTGATTTCCTTTGTTGTACTGTTTGCCATCCAATTTGACATAAAACTAATCAGCATCACCATAATAAGCCCGGATATAATCAGAATAATAATGGTCTGTGTATTCTTAGGCATTTTTCCATCATTGCCACCATTTCCATTCCGGTTTCCGTTATTGTTAAAATTATCCATAAATTCTCCTTATCCTCCGCTATAGGATTTAAAAATTCGAATTATTCCAAAATCACTTTAAAAAATAATTTCGTCCTTTTCATTATAGAGTTAGTCTGTCCATAAATCAATAATGCAATTATTAAAAATTTCTTTCATATTTATAATTTCATGGTTTCGAAAAAACAGGGGGAAAATATCACTATTTCTACTATTCCAAAAAACTGCAAAAAAATGCGCACCTACCCAATCCAATAGATGCGCAACCTTCTATTTTTTTTCATATGAAATTGCAGCGCTAATAAATCCCTTAAATAATGGATGAGGACGATTCGGGCGAGATTTTAATTCTGGATGCCCCTGTGTTCCAATAAACCAAGGATGATTTGGCAGTTCAATCATTTCGACAATTCGTCCATCAGGAGAAATTCCAACCAGTTTCATTCCTTTTTCAGTCAGTACATTTCGAAAATCATTATTTACCTCATAACGATGCCGATGACGTTCATGAATCAGCTCTTCTCCATATACCTCATAAGCCTTTGAACTCTTGTCCAATACACAAGGATACGAACCTAACCGAAGTGTTCCGCCAATATCTTCCACCCCGTCCTGTTCTGGCATCAAGTGTATAACAGGATGGGTAGTTAAAGGATTTAATTCCACACTATGGGCATCTGCATATCCGATTACATTTCTGGCAAATTCTACAATCGAAAGCTGCATCCCAAGACAAAGCCCCAAAAACGGCACTTGATGTGTTCTGGCATAGCGAATCGCTATAATCTTTCCTTCGATTCCTCTGTCACCAAATCCACCGGGCACTAAAATTCCTTTTACATCTCCTAAGATTGTTTCCACATTTTCTTCTGTCAGCAGTTCTGAATCTACCCATTTAATCTCTACACTGGTTGCATTTGCCACCCCGCCGTGTTTTAATGCTTCCACTACACTAATATAGGCATCATGAAGCTGAATATATTTTCCGACCAATGCCACTGTAACTGTTCGAACTGGATTCTTCCATGCCGTTACCATAGCCTCCCAATCTTCCAAGTTTGGTTCTGGACACTCCAACTGAAGACATTCACATGCCACTTCTGCCAGATGTTCTTTCTCCATAGCAAGAGGTGCTTCATACAGGATATCTACATCCAGATTCTGCAGTACATGATTGCTTGGAACATTACAAAACAGAGCAATCTTATCCTTAATTGCCTGTCCCATCGGATGTTCTGATCGGCATACGATAATATCTGGCTGAATTCCAATCCCCTGCAGCTCCTTTACGCTTGCCTGTGTCGGCTTTGTTTTCATCTCACCGGAAGACTTTAGATAAGGAATCAGTGTCACATGAATCAAAATTGCATTTTCACGCCCGACTTCCTGCTGAAACTGACGAATCGACTCCAAAAAAGGAAGACTTTCAATATCTCCAACTGTTCCTCCTACCTCAATAATCGCAATCTTCATCTTATCTGTCTTGTAGTCCCGGTGAAAACGACTTTTAATTTCATTGGTAATATGCGGAATTACCTGTACCGTACTGCCGCCAAAGTCTCCTCTTCTCTCCTTATTCAACACAGACCAGTAAATTTTTCCTGTGGTTACATTCGAATTTTTCGTTAAACTTTCATCAATAAAACGCTCATAATGCCCTAAGTCCAAATCAGTTTCTGCACCGTCATCTGTTACAAAAACCTCTCCATGCTGAATTGGATTCATTGTTCCCGGATCAATATTAATATAAGGGTCAAACTTCTGCATTGTTACAGAATATCCACGTGCTTTCAATAACCTTCCTAAGGAAGCTGCCGTAATTCCCTTTCCTAAACCTGAAACAACACCGCCGGTTACAAATACATATTTCACTGGCATACTTTTTCCTCCTATTATGCAAATAAATACAATATCTTCTTCTTTTAAATAAAAATGTAAAAACGACTTTCATTATACTCTATAGTTATGAAAGCCGTTGATTTTATTTTTAACTCTTTTAGTATACACCAGTATTTCTATTTTTGCTAGTCTTTTCTTAAAAAACTTCAAAACTCTGTCGCCAAAAGTTCCATATATCAGCGAATAAAATTTGTCCGCAAAACAGCTTCTGCTTCCGGTATAGAAACTCCAGCCGCTTTTCCTGCCTCAATGCATTTTAAGATCCAAGCCATATTTCGTCCCAATGTCCGCATCGTCTGCAGCCCTTCCTCGTCCTTTGCCACATCCTCTGCTTTACTTCCATGTATCATATTCCAATACTGTGACCCTACCACCAGCATATTGCTGATTGTCATATATTTATTTAACTGATCAAAAGCAGCCGTAGCTCCGCCCCTGCGGCAGCTTACCATCACTGCTCCTAGTTTATAAGCAAAGTTCTTTTTTCCGGCATAAAAAATTCGATCCATAAGAGAAGTCATATTTCCGGCAGCCGCTGCATAGTGCACAGGAGAACCAAAAATAAATCCATCCGCCCCTTCTGCCTTTTCAATTACTTGATTTACTCCGTCTGCACCAAATACACAATACCCTTTTCCAACGCATCCGCCGCACCCAATACATCCGCCAATCGGTTTTGTTCCGATATGTACAATCTCTGTTTCAATTCCATTTCTTTCCAATTCCTTTGCCGCCTCTAAAAGTCCAGTATACGTACACCCCTTTTCATGAGGACTTCCATTTACTAATAAAACTTTCATCATTCATTACTCCTTTTTTTGTCTATTCTCTATTTTTATTTTTTATAAAATCTTCTTATTCCTATTTTCTCCTTCTTTTTTCACTTTACTTTCCATTTTTTACTTAACCTGTACTTTTATATCTATCTACATATCAATTAAAAATTTAACCACCAACAGCAAAACTCCAAACGCAATATAAAAATACCCCATTTTACGTGTATTTTGCACCTGCTCCGGCACATCCTGAAATTCCTTCTTTGTACAAATCCTAGGTACTGCAATTAGTACAACTCCTATAATCAAAAGAAGAGCAGACATTCCATAAAAAGCATATTCGTACATAAAAACCTCCCTTAAGCACATTTTATCAAACAGCCAAATTGATTATTTCATCTGTCCTCTTTATATTATAACCTGCTTTTTCTAATTTACAAGTTAGATTTTACAGTAACCATAGATCTAAGATAAACTTATAAACTAAAGGGTTGGCTTTCACCGGACGCCAGAGGCGGTTTGCTCCTGTCCTTTGCCTGCTCCGCTCCAAACGGTAAGAAAGTCTATGGCTTCTGATTTCGGCTCATCCAACCGTACGAACCGGGGCGCAATTCGCCCTCACTACAAGCGAAACGTAACTAGTATAAGGAAAGATTTTACCAACCATAAAACATCCTCTTCCCTATCCTCCGGGCTAAA
>CAJUGZ010000191.1 GCA_910585855.1 uncultured Lachnospiraceae bacterium
TCCTGCTTCTATGCAGGGTATGCAAAAAAAGGGGCGTGTTTAGCCCGGATGATAAGAAAGCGATGATCTTATGGCTGGTAAAATTTTTCCTTACACCAGTTATGTTTCGCCTATAGTGAGGGCGAATTGCCCCCTGGTTCGTACGGTTGGATGAACCGAAATCAGAAGCCATAGACTTTCTTACCGTTTGGAGCGGAGCAGGCAAAGGACAGGAGCAAACCGACTCTGGCGTCCGGTGAAAACCAATCCTTTCCGGCAGTATCCTATCCTTACTTTGAAACTATCATAGAACCTGAATTATATAAAATATTCCTTTACTTTTTAATATTCTTATGATACTATAAAGTTAAATTTTAAAATATATAATTTATTTATAAACCATATGTTTTATAAAATAAAATTTTAATTATTATTTAAATTTATAATAAAAAGCAATAATTATCATTAAAAAAAGGATTTAAAATATGACTACACAAACAATCGCACCATTTATCAAATGCGCTGGAAGGAAAAGGCAACTACTAACAGAAATAAAAAAAGAATTCCAAAATCCTATCATAAATATTTCGAACCCTTTGTAGGGGGAGGTGCTGTTATATTTGAACTTCTTCCTCAAAAAGCCATTATCAATGACAGTAACCGTGCATTAATCAATACATATAGTCAAATATGCTACGAACCAGATAAATTTCTGCATAAAATACAAGATTTAGATCAGACAATGTGGGATAATGGAAAACAATATTACTATTTTATCCGCAAAAAATATAGACAATCATAAACGATTAGCCCAGCTATTCGATCATCTGACAAAAAAAGGCTGCTATCGTATGCTGACAAATCATAATACTGAACTCATCCATCAACTTTATGATAAAAAAGGCTATGAAATTGATATAATAAATGTTAAAAGAATGATTAATTCCGATGCATCTAATCGTGTTGGTAAAGAAGTTATCATTTGTAACTATTAATCTTCTATTATAAAACACAAAAAATATTTTAAACTTAGGGGGATCAAAATCTTATGTCTGATTTTTTAATGAAACCAAAAGTTGACTTTGCTTTTAAAGAAATTATGGCAGATGAAATCACCCGTATTGGTTTCTTATCTGCTATACTAAAATTAGAACCCAAAGAAATAAAAGAAACCCAACTTTTAAATACCAATCTTAGAAAATTACATGAAGATGAAAAACAGGGTATCCTTGATGTTCGAATTTTGATGAACAACCACACTGAAATTGATATCGAAATTCAACTAGCCGAACTAAAAGTATGGGCGGATCGATCCTTGTTCTATTTATCCAAAATGTATACCGAACAGATTCAACAAGGACAAAAATATGATGTATTTAAAAAATGTGTCAGTATCAGCATTTTAAATTTTATTCTTTTTCCAAAAGAATCCGAATTTTATTCCTGTTTTCGAATTATGGAAGAAAAACGGCATATTATCTATACTGACAAAATGGAATTTCATGTACTAGAACTTCCAAAACTGCCGGAAGAATTAAAAGAAGAGAGCAATACGCTCCTATTATGGGCAAAATTTATCAATGCCGAAAGAAAGGAGGAATTTGAAATGTTAGCAGAAAAAAATTCTTATATTGATCATGCCTATCAACAACTACAGATCATCAGCAAAGACAAAGAAAAACGAATCGAATATGAAGCTCGAGAAAAAGCAATTCGAGATCACAATCAGCTTATGTATGAAGCCAAACAAAAAGGAATTGAACTGGGAATTGAACAAGGAATTAAAGCAATGATTTTAGACAATCTAGAAGAAAATATTCCTAAAGAAAAGATCCTTATAAAACTTCAAAAACGATTTTCCTTATCAGAAGAAACAGCAAAAAAATATTATTATAAATTTACAGAAAGCAATTAACACTATAATGAACATTTATATTTTTTGAAGCTGAACGAAGGACACTAAAAACCGAATGGAGTGCTATTCCAAATCCGCTTGTGCTTAGCATTTTCTCATAATAGACACAGGACACTAAAATATAATGTCTAAATGCCAACGGAAAATAATGACCCTGCATAGCACTCCATTCAACTTTCGGCGTTCCCTCCTTTTCAAAAAAGTAGCCTTTAAAAATCTATCTTCCCTGCTCTGCCTTTAATTTTTCATTGGTTTCTTCTACATTCATCTTAGAAAGTATCAAAGTAATAATCAAACTAATTATCATCGGTATCCAAAGATACATAATATACAGCATCCGAATACATCCCTCTGACTGCACCAAAGCACTTCCATCAAACCCGCTGGCTGCCAGCAGCCATCCGGCAATCGCTGTCCCAAGTCCGCCCCCTAATTTTACTCCCAATGAAGTACAAGAATACATCGTCCCATCTACCCGCTTTTGCTTTGTCAAATACGTATATTCTGAACAGGAGGCAATCACCGCATTCATATCTCCCTGCCATGGTCCTTGTCCAAGTGCTGCCACTCCGGTAAATAACAGCATCAGCGGAACACTTCCCATATATCCGGCTAAAACAACCAATGCACGTCCCAGTGTACCAAGTATATAGCCTCTTAAATTTAATCGATACATTCCTTTCCACTTTGCTACCAATGCAGGCGTAAATATCAGCGCAACAATCAGAGGAATATTGACTGCCCATGAGAATACACCATATAAATTTTCATTTTTTAATACATAGGTCATATAATAAATTCCCATATTAATCATTGCACTATAAATCTGCTGTAAAATATATACCCCGCAAATCATCAGATAAAACCGATTGGATGCCAGCAATCTCATCGCTTCTAAAAGCCCATACTTTTCTGATGTTGAATTTTCCCTTTCCTCTGTAAAATCTGCCGGATACTCTGATTTATTTAATTCTTCTTCAGGAAGTTCTTTTACTGAAAATACAGAAAGTGTATTAACCGCCAAACCAATAACCGCATAAATAATTGCTACTGTTCTCCATCCAAAAGCTCCGCCGCCAAATATAGCTACTGCTTTTACTGTAATCGACTGAATCAGCAGACTTGTAGAAAATGCAAAGATAAACCGATAAGAACCCATCTGTACCCGCTCCTTGCTATTTTTTGTAACAAGGGCAGTCAATGCAGAATACGCAATATTATTTGCTGTATAAAATACTGCATTTAACAGCGTATATGCCAGAAAAAACCAGATATACTGTGATGTCTTTCCCATATCCACAGGTATGGCAAAAATTGCAACTAAAGTAACAGCACAGCCGATATAGGCATAAAGCATCCAAGGTCTTGCCTTTCCAAGCCTGCTTTTTGTCTTATCAATCATTGTTCCAAAAAAAACATCTGTCAGCCCGTCAAAAAACTTTGATGCGGCAATTAAAGTTCCCACTACTCCCGGATTTAAACCAACAGTATTGGTCAAATAAATCATAACAAATGAGGATAAAAATGCATATACTACATTTCCTGCAATATCTCCGAAACCATATCCTACCATATTATACCATTTTAAATACTTCTTTTCCTGCATAACTATGCTCCTTTCTTCTCTTTTCATCGGATGATCTGGTACTTCTTTCCGGATTCTGCATGCGAATTACCAGACTATCCTTATCTATTTTTTCCATTTCTGAAAAAACCCTGTAAAATACACTTCCTTATCTATTTTTTATCATTTACAAATGGTACTATTTTCATAAAAAAGCGAAACTCTTTTTCATCAAACCGATACTTCTCTAACAATTCTGGTCCGCAGCTATTCGAACCAATCCCATTCTGTTTATAATCCAAACACAGTACTGTACTCCCTGAAGGTTCTAACTCATAATTATGCTTTTTCCGTTCTAATTCCTCCTGTGTATAATTAGAAGCCTGAAAGGAAAATGCCTGTTTTGATACAGCAGTCAAGCCAAACTGTGCATGTTCTAGTATTACATAATCACAGTCCATATGACTTCCGTTTTCCTGAGGACGAATATAATCTTCATGCAAATCCAATACAGAGGCATGATATATCCCATGACAAGATGCTCTATGTTTATCTGGATAACTTTCAAAAGGTCCTGCTCCATAATAAGTTACATTTTCTAACTTTCGATTTAAAAACATCCGAATCCCAAACCGTGGCAGCATAGGAAACTCCAAACTTCGTCTTACCAAACTATCAAAACAAATACCTCCGTCCGCATCAATCGTCCAAGTCGCTTCCACTTCCAGTATCCGCTGTACAGAAACTGCCAAAACTGCCATTTTACTGCAAATCTTTACAGCATGAGCAACAGATAAGTTCTGTTCTGCCAAATCCGATCGCATTTCTCTCCCATCTAAAAAAACTGGTTCAACTGTTGTCTGATAAGCCCTTGTATATGCCTGATCATACTTTGCTCTCTTCCACTCTAATTTAATATTTTGATCATTATCCGTTGGTGCACGCCAAATATTCAACTCCATCGGGCGATCCAGATAATCCATTCCTTTATAGTAAATCTGTGTAAACAATCCTGTACACTTATCATAACTATACACAAAATCATTTCCCTTACAGACAACACTTCTGTCATCTTCCCAAACCTCTATTTCTGCCACAGTTTTTGTCTGTTCTAACCATTTCTTGGCAGTTTGATTTTGATTATCTTCTGTCTGCAGCAAAACTTCATCAAATCCTAACAGATGTCCCTTTGGCACTAATTCCGTTCCTTGCTTCAAATAATACTCCAATTTTAAATAAGAACGTCCCCGCTTTGGCACAGCAATATCTAAAATCACACTTGCAGTTTCCTTTGGTTTTACAGAAAATGCCGGCAGTACTCCTTCTTCCATACAAGCTCCATCAGAGGTTACGCTATAGCGAATCTCAAGATAAGACTCCAAATCCGTAAATTCCATATAATTTTTTATTTTCAGTTCCTTTGTATCCTGACAAAAGGCTACTACTCTGGCAGGGCGACAGACATTTTTATACTCCAAAAGTCCAGTATGCGGTGTCCGATCTGGATAAACCAGCCCATCTATACAAAAGTTTCCGTCATGAATCTGTTCTCTATGATCTCCACCATAATAATAAATCCTTTTTCCCTCCCATGTTGTTTCATAAGCTATTGCATGATCGCACCATTCCCAGACAAAACCACCACACATCCAAGGGCTTTTATCGATCCATTCAAAATAATCCTCCAAATCCCCGGGGCTGTTGCCCATCGAATGACAATACTCACAAAGCAGAAACGGCTTCTTAGGATTATTTTCCAAATACTCCTGTATTTCATCCAACCCGGGATACATTCTGCTGTAAAGATCCAAATTAGAAAAATCATATTCCTTATCATATTTTCGATATCTGGCACTTTCATAATGGGTTAATCTGCTCTTATCAAACTCCTTTGTCCACTGTAAAGCCTTTTCAAAGTTGCAACCATAAGCACTCTCATTGCCCATTGACCAAATCAAAATACAAGGACGATTCTTATCTCTTTGTATACAAAGCCAAATTCGATCCAAAATTGCCTTTTCCCACTCTGGATTATCGGCAATCGGTTCATTCCAATGATAAAACTTATTGGCATCTTGATTATCTGCATAAAAGATTTCACAAGGTCCATGGCTTTCTATATCTGCTTCATCAATTACCATAAATCCATATCGATCACAGAGCTGATAAAAAACAGGAATATTTGGATAATGGCTTGTCCGAATCGCATTAAAATTGTGCTGCCTCATCAGCATAAAATCTCGTTTCATCTGCTCAAAACTTATTGTAAAACCTGTAATCGGATCAGACTCATGCCGATTTACTCCTCGAAACTTAATCGGAACTCCATTTAAAGAAACCACACCGTCCACAATTTGAATTTCACGTATCCCTACAAAATCCACAATCGTTTCCTTTTCCGTTTCTATTACCAAAGTATAAAGATATGGATTTTCTGGATTCCATAAAACCGGATCAAAAACCTTCAATAAAACCTCTGACTGCCCTTGCTTCAACTGCTCTTCTTTCTCCACTGCAGCCGTTCCAACTATCCGATTCGCAGCATCCAAAAGCGTAAACGAAGTTGGCATTGCCCTGTCAAAATACTGCATCTGTATAGATATATCTGCCTTTGCTTCCGTTATTTTTGTCTGAATCCAATAGTCCCAAACACACTGTTTCGGACGCTTCAGCAAATACACATCCCGAAAAATACCACTCATTCGAAACTTATCCTGATCCTCTAAATAACTCCCATCACACCACTTTAGCACCAATACTGCCAATATATTATTTCCCTCTGTTATTACATCACTTACATCAAACTCACTGGTTGCATGAGATACTTGGCTATATCCAATATAATTTCCATTTAACCAGACATAAAAACAGGAATCCACTCCTTCAAAGTTCAAATAGACATTTGGAGCATCCATATCCTTATAATATACAAATTGATGTACATAAGCTCCGCAGGGATTTTCCTGAGGGACATAAGGCGGATCAAACGGAAACGGATAGCGAATATTGGTATACTGATGCTGATCATATCCTACCATCTGCCAGACACCCGGCACATTCACCCAGTCATAACCAGATACATTATAGCCGACCTGATAAAATTCCTCTGTGACCTCATAAATGCTATGAAAATAACAAAATCTCCACTTCCCGTTCAGCATCTGCAGACGATCCGAATCCTCTCTTTTCTCTACAAGAGTATCCATTCGTTTTGAAGCAGGAATATAATACGACCGAGCTGGCATTGTATTCTCATGCAATATACTTAGATTTTCATAATGTTTTGGTATAATCATTGCAGACCTCCTTTTATATTTGCAATTTTTTTCTTATTTTGTTTTTTTCTCTTTTGTATTACTGTTACGTTTTATTTATGTTCTTGTTATATAAATTTTCTATAAAATCGTCCATAAATTATATTAGACAAAACATGCACAAAATGATATAATAACAGTCAATCCTACCAATTTGCAATTTTTTTCGCAAAAGGACGTCGGAATCCGAAAAGAGGTCTGCTCCGGGTTCGCTTTCGCTTAGCATTTCCTCGCAGCGGACACATAAGGTGCTAAAATACAGCACCTAAGTGCCGGCGGGAAATGATGACCCTGTGCAGACCTCTTTTCGGATTCCGGCTGTATTATTCCAGACGAATTTTTAAAAATAAGGAAAGGAGTACCTGAATGTATACTAATTCTGCTTATCTAAATAATTCCCTCATTGATTTTAAAGATAAATCCAAACCTCTAATCGTAGGAAGCTGCGGAACTTACCACCTCTATACCCGCCCTAAACTTCCCACTCATCGTCCAAGAGGGCGTTTAGACTTCCAGATTCTCTATATTGCATCGGGAAAAGCTTATTTTTATTTTGACAATAACCCAGAACCCTCTATTGTAACCGCTGGTCATATGGTAATCTACCGTCCAAAAGAGCCGCAAAGGTATATCTATTATGGTGTGGATCAAACAGAAGTTTATTGGGTTCATTTTACTGGAGGCAATGTAACCAATCTTTTGCGAAGTTATGGAATAAACAATCATATGAGAATTATTTATACAGGAACTTCTTTTGAATATACAAGAATTTTCAAACAGATGATTCAAGAACTGCAGCGATGCCAGACGGATTATAGAGAACTGCTGACATTATTATTACATCAGCTTTTTATTTCTATCCATCGCCAGCTTAACAAAGAACAAAAACGAAAAAATGAATATTTAGATAAAGAAATGGAACTGGCAATCCAATATTTTAATGACAACTACAACACGGAAATCAATGTAGAAGAATATGCCGTTTCCAGAGGAATGAGTGTCAGTTGGTTTATCCGAAATTTTAAACAATATACCGATACTACCCCTATGCAGTATATTGTATCCCTTCGTATTACTAATGCCCAGATACTATTAGAAACCACAGATGACACTATAACAGAAATAGGCACAATTATAGGGTATGACAATCCTCTTTATTTCAGCAGAATATTCCACAAACAAAAAGGCATCTCTCCCTCAGAATACAGAAAGCAATGCAAAAAACAAGCAAATACCAATAATTTTTCACTCTAAACACTTTATAAACTCACCTGAATACAAATGCAGCAAGAACCTGTTTTATGCTTTCACCGGACGCCAGAGGCGATTGGCTGGATCACGGTAAAAACGATATTTTATTACAAAACAAGTATTTCATAAATAAAATCCTTTCTGTTGTCGTAGGCGGAAACCCACTTCCTTTAGGCGGTGAGAGGAGTCTTATCAATTCTTGTACAAAATGCTATCTTGTGTTATCATACATAGAGAAAATCGTTGGAAGCAATGGATTGCTTTAAGAGGTTTTTCACACCAACCGTTGTGAATGTAAAATCGGAAACGTATAAAAAACTAACTGCATGGCATGGGAAGTTTGAGTACCAGATGCAGTTACAGCAGAGTATATCTTTG
>CAJUGZ010000192.1 GCA_910585855.1 uncultured Lachnospiraceae bacterium
AAAAAATACCCAAACAGTTGTATTTAGCACAATTCACAACTGGAGGGAGGTTAGGTGTGATACTATGTCAAATGTAATCGTGAAAGAAAACGAGACGTTAGATAGTGCCCTTCGCAGATTTAAGAGAAACTGTGCGAAAGCAGGGATTCAGCAAGAAATCCGCAAGAGAGAGCATTACGAGAAACCAAGTGTTAAGCGTAAGAAGAAGTCTGAAGCTGCTAGAAAGAGAAAATATAACTAATAGCTGAAGCAACAAAACTGGACTCCCGGTTAAGCCGGGGGTTTTTTTTGTTCACATGCAGGAAAAAATTTCTCCTACTCGATTATAAAAACAGGTATGTAATTTTCTTCCGTTTCATATAGTATATAGAAACTCGAAACAGCCCGTAAAGGAATGATCAGATGAAAAAACTTTCTGCTGTCTTGGCAGAATATCTAACAGACACCCTTGAGATGCCGGGAGATATCGTTTACGGGGATGTTCTGATTTCTATGAAGGGCTATCGTGAAGCCCATATCTGCAATTACCGCAGTATTATTGAATTTAACAATACACAGATTCGGCTGCAGGCAAAAAATTGTAAATTAAAAATAACAGGAAGAGATCTGACAATTATTCAGTATACTTGTGAGGAAATGAAAATTAAAGGTATTATATCCGAAGTGATTTATTATTGATGAAAATGGACTTGTTATAGGGGAGAAAAGAGCATGGAGTCAAATTGGTCTGCCTATTGGAAAGGCTATCTACAGATTCGGATAAGAAGCGACTGCCCGGAAAGGTTTTTCAATATCTGCGCCTCAAAGAACATAAAGATATGGGAAATCCGTTCGATAGAAGAAGAGTATGAAGGTTTTATTCGAATCAGTGATTTTAAGAAATTGCTTCCATTGGTAAGAAAGACAAAGACAAGGCTGTGGATTCGAAATCGCTGCGGATTTCCTTTTTTTTTACGGAGTTGCCGAAAACGAAAAGGATTAGTAGTCGGTTTCTTTTTCTTTTTTCTGATTTTATATTATAGTTCCTGTCATATCTGGGAAATTCATATCGAAGGAAATCGGATTTATTCAAATGATATTGTTATGGATTATCTGGCAGAAAATAATATAGTCAGCGGAATGAAAAAAAATAAGGTATCTTGTCCTGAAATTGAACAGCTTCTTCGAAATCAATATGAAGATATTACTTGGGTGTCTGCATCGATATCTGGAAGTAGACTTTTTATTCGTATTCAGGAGAATACTGATATTGTTACATATTATAAAGAAGAACTTGCTGCTTCTGATATGATTGCCGATCATGATGCGGTAATTACTTCGATTATTACAAGAAGCGGAACACCGTTGGTAAAAAAGGGGGATGAAGTAAAAAAAGGGGATATTTTGGTGGCTTCAGAAGTTGTTATTTTGGATGACTTTGGGGCTGAGATGCGCCGGGAGTATGTACGTGCAGATGCGGATATTTTAGGAGAAGTTACATATGCTTATCAGGACAGGCAGGCATTTTCCTATGAATATAAGCAATATACAGGAGAAGAGCAGAACGGTTATGCGGTGACATTAAAAGATAAAAGGCTTTTTTTATGGGCCTTTCCTGTATCTTATTCCTCTTTTGACTGTATCTCGGATCTAGTTTATATTCGGCTTGGTACAAATTTCTATCTTCCGATTTCTTTGGAAAAATGGTACTATAGAGAGTATGTAATCTGTCAGGGAGAATATAGTAAAGAACAGGCAGAAGAACTGCTGTTGGAAAGAAAAAATCAAAATTTTCAAAATTTTATTGAAAAAGGACTTCAAATTATAAAAAATGATGTTAAAATATCAATAGAAAAGAATGAAGCGGTTGCATCTGGAACTGTTGTGGTGCAGCAGCCAATCGGAGTTTATTTGGAACAAAATCCGGTAGAGTCTGATGATTCTTTTGAAAGAACGGAAGAGTCCTTTCACGAAATGAATTAGAAGGAGAAAAAAACGATATGGCAATTACAGAAATACGAGTTGATTTTCCTTCTGACCAAGGAAGCAATATTTTTGGTCAGTATGACTGTTTTATGAAAAAAATTGAGAAGACACTTCATGTAACTTTAATTGCAAGGGATGCTGAGATAAAGATTATCGGAGCAGAACTTGCCGGACAGCGTGCAAAACGTGTAATAGACCAACTTATCAAACTAGCAGAAAAAGGAGAGGTGATTACAGAGCAGCAAGTAGACTATGCACTGGCATTGACTTTTGAAGATCAAGTAGAAAAGATTTCCGAATTGGATGAGTCGATTATTGCACGTACCATTATGGGAAAGCCGATTAAGCCCAAAACACTTGGGCAAAAGCACTATGTGGATTTAATTCGGGAGAAAACCATTGTATTTGGGCTAGGTCCTGCCGGAACGGGTAAGACCTATCTGGCAATGGCAATGGCAATTCAGGCATTTAAGGATAACGAAATTGGAAGAATTATTTTAACCCGTCCGGCAATTGAGGCAGGGGAAAAATTAGGGTTTCTTCCGGGTGATTTGCAGAGTAAGGTAGATCCTTATCTTCGTCCGCTTTATGATGCTTTGTATCAGATTATGGGAACGGAAAGTTTTCTTCATAATACGGAAAAAGGATTGATTGAAGTAGCACCGCTTGCCTATATGAGAGGGCGGACACTGGATAATGCCTATATTATTTTGGACGAAGCACAAAATACCACACCAGCACAGATGAAGATGTTCTTGACTCGGATAGGATTTGGTTCTAAAGTAGTGATTACAGGAGATTTGTCACAAAAAGATCTTCCTTCCGGGCAGCAGTCGGGATTGGATGTAGCAGTCAATGTGTTGTCTGCTATCGAGGAGATTGGATTTTGCCGTCTGACCAGTCAGGATGTAGTACGGCATCCATTAGTACAAAAGATTGTAAATGCATATGATAGGTATGAGAAAAAAGAAACAGAAAAAATGGAAAAGAGAGCAAGAAGAAAGGATGCGGGAAGACAGAAGAATGGAAAAGGAACGAATGAAAGAACAGGAAAACGATAGTATAAAAAGATATCTTTTTTTACAGACAGCGATTGCTGTAAGTGCTATGGCAATGATTCTGGCAGGTTCTTTATATTTCGAAAAGTATAAAGAAGAATGGATAACCAGTTTATTGGTGACAGGATTGCTTGGTATCGTTTATGGCAGGACATTAAAAGCATATCTGTCGCACTGGAAAGAAATTTTATTGCTGCATGTATTTACTATGCTGATCATTACAGTAGGATTTTTATGGGATGGGTTTTATAAACCGATCGCATTTGCACCGATTATCATCGGCAGTTTCTTTTCTCTTGAGGCAGGATTTGCTGCTGCCTTATATTATGGGGTAACGGCAGTTCTTTATACAATGGAAACAGGAGAACTTTTAATGCTTTATCTGTTGACAGCGGGGGTTGGAATTTCTTTTTTAAGGGAATTTCTTGCTTCGAAAAGTGCAGCAAAAAAAATGGTCAGTATAGTAGTTTTATTTGTGCTGCAGACAGCAGGAACGATTCTTTTTCATTTTTATATGTATCGGGAAACGGCAGTATCGGCTGCAGGAATTGGCGGTGCAGTACTGGCTGTCTGTACAGGAATTTTTTCTTTTGTAATGCCCGTTGTTTTTTCTCAAGAAGACAGCAGTATTCAAAGTAAGATTAGTAAAAAAGAGGAATCAAACAAAAAAGACGGGAAAAAAAGAGAAAAAAAGAAAACAGTACAAGGAAATGTTTGGGACGAAAACAGCGAGTTGTTAAATTTATTAAAGACCAATCAGGAATTATATCAGCATAGTTTACATGTAGCAAATATAGCAGAAAGAGTAGCTGCCTCTGTCGATGCCGACTGTATGTTAGTAAAATTGGGAGCGATGTATCATGATATCGGAAAGCTGATAAACGGAGAAGACTATGTAAAAGAGGGAGTTGTACTATGCCAAAAGCATGGTGTACCGGAAGCTGTAATTGATCTGGTAAAGGAACATAATGTAAATTATCGGATTCCTTCTTCAAAAGAAGCCGCCGCAGTAATGTTAGCGGATACGATTGTCAGTACAATGGAGTTTAACCAAAAGAAAGGAAAGGAAACGGATCCTGAATTATTAGTAGAAAAGATCTTTAAAATTCGAAAAGAAAAGGGAACATTAGAAGCTTCTCAATTAACGGAGATTGAATTAGAACTAATGGAAGAAGCGATGAAAAAGGAGGTCGGTGTACTGTGACAGTAGAAATTGAATATGAAGCAGAGATAGAAATGCCACTTTCTATAGAGTATCATTCTTTTATTCAAAATGTAATCGAAGCTGCATTAGACTATGAAAACTGTCCTTATGAAGTGGAAGTCAATGTTCTTTTAACCGATAATGCTGCGATACAGGCAATTAATCTTGAACAGCGCCAAATCGATCGTCCAACCGATGTCCTTTCCTTTCCGATGCAGGAATATCCGACTCCTTCCGATTTTTCAGAATTGGAAAAAGAGGCAACTGCTTTTCATCCAGAAACAGGAGAACTGTTGTTGGGGGATATTGTAATTTCAGTGGAAAAGGTAATGGAACAGGCAGAAAAATATGGACATTCCATAGAACGTGAGTTGGGATTTTTAGTGGCTCACAGTATGCTGCATTTATTTGGTTATGACCATATGGAAGAAAACGAAGCGAAAAAAATGGAAAAAAAACAGGAGGAAATTCTGCAGAAAATCGGATTGACCAGATAATATTTTTTGCAGAAGGAAAAAAAGATGAAGAAAAAGCGATTGGTAGGAATTTGTATGGCAGCAATTTTACTGCTGTCTGGCTGCGGGACAGGAACAAATGAACCTGATACAAAAGAAAACACCAAAAGGGAAACGGAACAAACAACAACAGTAGCATCATTAGTACTTGGAGATAACGATCAGCAGGGTACAACCGCCAAAGAAAATGAAAGTCATGAAGGAATGATAAAAAGTAAGCTGACCGGAGAGTGGATCGATCCAGAAAAAGGAAACCGAAGACCAATAGCCGTGATGTTAAATAACATCAAAGAAGCGATTCCGCAAAGTTCAATCGAGGCAGCGGATATTGTCTATGAAGCACCGGTAGAAGGTGGAATTACACGTTTAATGGGAATCTATGAGGATTTTGACGATCTGGACAAAATTGGTTCTGTACGAAGCAGCCGTCTTTATTACTGTTATTTTGCAAAGGAATTTGATGCAGTTTATGTCCATTGGGGACAGGCAATCTATGCACAGGATTTGTTAAATAGTTCTAATATTGACAATTTAAACGGATTGGAATTAGAAGGTTCTACATTCTTTCGAAGTTCTGACCGAGTTGCACCGCATAATGGTTATACCAGCGGTGACCGTCTGCTTGCCGGAATTGAGAAAAAAGGCTATCGTACTGATTATAACTTAGATTATAAACAGAAATTTCTTTTTTCGGATGAAGAGGTCACACTGTCAAATGGCGCTTCTGCAAAAAAAGTAACACCGGGTTATGCAGTTAATAAACCTTGGTTTGAATATCAGGAATCGGATGGACTTTATTATCGTTATCAGTATGGGGACAAGCAAGTCGATAAAGAAACCGGAAATCAGATTGCCTATAAAAATATTATTATGCAGACGGTTGACTATTATGACTATGGGGATGGATATTATTATATCTATACAACAGGAAGCGGAAATGGGAAATATATTACAAATGGAAAAGTAATCGATATTACTTGGAAAAAGGATACAGAATTTGGAGTAACAAGATACTATGATACGTCTGGTAAGGAGATTTTGATCAATCCTGGAAAAACATGGGTATGTATTATACAAAATGCAGGAAATATCTCGATTGAATAGGCGTTTAGAAAGGATTGATCATTGAATGGGAAAGAAGAAAAAACGCTCGAATTTTATCGTTCAGGGTAGTATTCTGGCGATTGCAAGTATTATTGTCCGATTGATTGGATTAGTTTACAGAATACCGCTTACGAATGTAATTGGCGATGAAGGAATGGGATATTATTCTTATGCCTATGAACCTTATGCGGTAATGCTTCTTTTATCCTATCACGGACTGCCGACAGCCGTATCAAAACTGGTCGCTGAAAAAAACGGAGAGAATCGATACCGAAGTTCCTATCGTGTTTTTAAGACAGGAATGTTGCTGGCAGTTGTAATCGGTGCGATTACCGGAGCTTTTTTGTGGTTTGGAGCAGATTTTATTGCCGGAACATTAAATCATCAGCCAATGAGTTCTTATGCATTGAAAGTTTTAGGTCCGACCGTATTTATTCTTTCGATTATGGGAATTCTCCGTGGATATTTTCAGGGAACAGGAACCATGGTTCCTACTGCAGTTTCTCAGATACTAGAAGCTGTTGTGAATGCAATTATTAGTATAGTTGCAGCTAAGATTTTATTTTTAGAAGGAAAAAAATTTGATTTAGTAACAGGAACAAAATCCTTTGCGGAGGCTTATGGTGCGGCAGGCGGCACGTTAGGAACTTGTATCGGAGCTTTGGCAGCACTTCTTTTTCTGCTTTTTGTCTATAGTATTTATAAAAAGATTATTAAAAGGCAGATTCGAAGAGATCGAATTCGGGAAATTGAATCTTATGGAAGAATTATTCGAATTCTTTTCTGGATATCAGCACCGATTGTATTAAGTTCTATTATTATGAATATCGGAACTTCGATTGATGCGGCAATTTTCAGTCGGATTATGCAGGGGCATTTTAAAATTCCAGAGGCACAAGTAGCGGCAAATTGGGGAATTTTTACCAACAAATATAAGATTTTAATTATGGTTCCTGTAGCAATCGCAACTGCACTGGCAACCTCTATCGTACCAGATTTCAGTGAAGATATGGCAGCCGGTAATCAGGGGCATGTGGTCAATAAAATTGGTTATGCCATTCGTTTTACCATGATTGTATCCATACCATGTGCAGTAGGTCTTAGTGTTTTGGCATCCCCAGTTTTAAATTTATTATTTAAAAATATACAGATAACCGATATTAATTTATTGCGTTATGGATCGATAGCAGCGGTAGTATATTCTCTCTCTACTGTAACAAATGCCATTCTTCAGGGTATCAATCAAGTAAATCGTCCTGTCATTCATGCCGGAGTCGGACTGGTGCTACATATTATTTTATTGGCACTTTCTGTTCGTTTTTTACATGCAGATATCTATGGCGTTATGGCAGCCTATATTCTTTTTGCATTGATTATCTGTATTTTAAATGCATTGGAGATCCGGCGGATACTAGGCTATCGTCAGGAAATCATACGTACATTTTTGCTGCCGACTGTCTGTTCAGCGATTATGGGAGTTATCGTATTTGGTATTTCCTTTGGTATTCAAAAATTAATGGGAGAGGAAAAACTGTTTTTTCCGGTTATCATTTCTATTTTAATTGGAGCGATTTTATATGGAATTTTATTGCTGGTATTAAAATGTGTAAATGAAAATGATTTATATAGTCTTCCAAAAGGAGAACGCTTGGTTGCATTTTTACAAAAAATTCATTTGCTTTGAAGGGGTTTGGGTTACAGATTTTGTATAAAATTGAATAATTTGGCAGATAATATAGCTTAGAATGGATTGTCTTTAAGAAAAGAGGAGTTGAAATGATGAAGCGAGTCTATATTATCTGCCTTTTTTTGGCAGGGATTCTTGGAATTGGGATGTACCTTTATAGTTATCAGTACTTTGTACAAGAGGAAAACGAAACACAGAGTATAACACAAAGCAGTATAACAATACCAGAAACAATAGAAGCAGTAGCACAGACAGAAGAACGTATTACAAGGGATACATTGTACTATATGGAAACTTATCGTTTAGATCAAAATACAACGATACGGGAAACCAAACGGATGCCGGCAGAAGTAATCGGATGCAGCCGGAAGCAGTTTGTATCTTATTTAGAAAAGCTGATGGAGGATGCTCTTTTAGAGGAGCAAAAAGATGGGTTTTTAAGTATTGAATTAATTGATTTTTCAAAAGAAGCGGTTGTGGTTCGAAAGACTTATAAAGAACCAGCACGGGAATGTGAGTTTTATTTGGATGTGCAGATGGGGCGGGTAATTGTAAGAAACAGTTTGGATGATTCGCTTTATGCTTATACGGAAATTAAATTTGAAACATTGCCTGAGAATCTAAAACGAGAGATTTTACGGGGATATCCGATAGAAAATTTGGAAGTACTTTATGAGTTTTTAGAATCCTATAGTAGTTAAAAAATTTTCGTGGGGGGACGCCGAAAGCCCAAGGGAGTGCTATTCCGGGCCCGCTTGCGCTTAGCATTTCCTCGTAGCGGACACATAAGGCACGAAAAGACCGTGCCTAAGTGCCGACGGGAAATGATGACCCTGCATAGCACTCCCTTGGGCTTTCGGC
>CAJUGZ010000193.1 GCA_910585855.1 uncultured Lachnospiraceae bacterium
TTGGATGAACCGAAATCAGAAGCCCTAGACTTTCTTACCGTTTGGAGCGGAGCAAACAAAGGATAGAAGCAAACCACCTCTGGCGTCCGATGAAAGCCACCCCTTTCTAACAGCATCCTATACCCCAAATCCTAATTTAAATTTTATTTTGAAATGCTCTCTCTGTAAAATGTATACTTTCTGCAAATTGTATTACTTCTTCCCTACTATACAAATCAGCATTTAACCAAATCACATAAACATCCCGGCTATCCGGTTTTGCAAAATAAACATACTACTGACGAACCATTTGCTTTTCTGGAGAAATTTCCCCATACTTTTTCTCTGCTTCTTCTAAAGAAACCATAGTAAATAAATCCAATCCTACCATTTCCAGATATGCAGGAACTTCGCACTTCTCTAAGTTCTCTCCTGATTCTGCCGGCATACGATGAATAGAATCAATCGAAATATGACTTATTTTATCTTCTTCCCAATCAACACAATCACAATAACAACACATCCCGCCAATCGAATACCACTCAATCGAAAGAGGAAGTTCTTCTAAATTAGCATAAACCATTAACTCTTCTAAATATATATTATCTGCTGTATTATTACTAATCAGACAAGAACCGCCACCATACCCAATCCGTGCATCGTAAGGAGCAATTATAAAATTTTCAGGCAACTGAACAGTAAAATAATCACTCATTTTTCTATGTTCTTCCAAATAAGACAATACTTCTTCTCCATTTGCCAAATGAATCTGACGATAAGCATTTTCTGCATCATACAAAAAAATTTCCTCTCCATCCGATACTCGCCTAAGACAAACTCTCTCTATTTCTGCTCTTTTTTTCTGATAAACAATCTCAAAAAGATATTCTTCTTCCTTATGCCAAACAGAATAAACAGTAGAATAAGCAATTATATTTTTATCGAAATCATTTTCTACATTATGAATCCAATACTTTCGCAATTCTTCATTTAACAACAAAAAATCTTTTGGCTGATTAGCAAGTGCAACAACCTGTTCCATAGACAATGCTGTCTGCTGTACCTCTACTGCCTTTTGATTCCATAATCCATTTATCTCTAAAACCTTTGGTTCTGCTGCAGACAAAGACAATTCAAAAACAAAAAAATCATTAATACATACTTGCTTTGTTTCCTCTAATCCAATTCCTTGTTCGCTTTCAATTATTCCTTCACAGGATTCCTCTTCTAATTTTTTTCGAAATTCGTCAGAAAAAGTAAATTTTTCTGCCATAAATTCCTCTTTTGAAAAATAAGTCGTATTTCCTATTTGAATTGGATATAAAATATTTTCTGACAACCCCTCCCAATCAAAAGTAAGAATTTGCTGTTTTACCTCCTTTGCAAAATTTTCTGCCTTTTCACTAAACTGAACTGTTTCACCAATTCGATAATGTCCAATTACATTATAAAGAGTTCCTAATACATCTTCTTCATAAGAAATTTGAAAAGGATTTGCATGATGAATTAAGAATGGAATCCCTTTTTTATTTCTTTTATCCGAAACAATTCCAATATGCCCTTTCATAATTACAATATCTCCGCCCTGCCACTGTTCAATTTCAGAAAGGTCTGTAGTAAGAGAAATAGCATGATGTTCAAAATAAACCAAAAGATTTCTAACACGCCGAAAATCAATATTTTTATCCACTTCTTCTACATTATAATCCACATTGTTCTCCAAAATATCCTGATTTACCAATTCCTGCAAATCATATCCGGCATCCCGCAAAGCAAATGCTACTACATCTGTACAAACTCCATAACCATCTGTAGGATATCCCGTTTCTGCATAATATTTGCTTTTATACTTTGGTTTTGTAGCAATATATTCCCTTGCACTGTTTAAAATATCAGTTTGATCATCAACCAAATCCTGATCCTGATCGAAACTGCTTTTATAAGTTTCTATTCCAAAATCTGCATTACTATATGCTTTATGTGGAATTATATTAAAATAATACAATCCCATTAAAAAACAAAAAATAGTAATAACAGCTACCCCAAAAATAACTTTTATTCTAACTCTTTTTTTCTGATCTTTTTTCCTTTTCATCCTCATACACCTGTTAAAATAAACACCCTGTCCTATCTATGATACCTGAAATGCTCCCATCTGTTCATTCAAATTCTTTTTATAAGAAATATTTATCTTGATAACAAACACCCAATTCCATAAAAATATTTTCTCATCTTTTGCCCCATACTAACTTTCTATTTCCTCCAAATTATCCAGTACAAATTTCCCTTCACTATTTTCTTCTTTCTCCTCTGCCTTCTCATATCGAACATCCATTTTCATCAAAACTTCCTCGCCTTGCTCAGACACAACCACTGCAGTTACTGGAATCAAAGCTTCCTTTGTTGTAACACATTTATTTATCAACATAGGATCATATTGAATTTTCTTTACCTCTTTTACTTTTTCCATTGATAAAAGCACATCATATGTAATATAACTTTCCAAACCACTAGAATAATAACAACATTCCTTTGCCTTCCACTCTCCTGCTCCAAGATAAGCAATTTTCATCCGAATCCCATTTCCGCCAAGTGAATAATGTGCTGGTTCAAATCCCTTCAACTCTGCCGACAGTTCAATCTCTCCGTCTTTTACCTGAAATTCTGAACTTGCATCTGTCGAACAACCCAAATAATGTTCCTCTTTCGATACATCTACTGGTACTCCTACCACTTCTCCATCCACTTTCATATTCATCAGACCATCTATATACTCAATCTCATAATGTTTCTCTAATTCCTTTCCATACCAATCCGACTGTAATTCATAAAGTTTCCATACCCTATTGGAATCTTTATCTGCAATATAGAGATGCTCAATCCAAACACCACTGGCAGACCAGCGGTTTTTTGCCAAAATAACCAGTTCTGTCTTTCCATCCTGATCAAAATCCCCTTCAAAAAGCTGCATATCTGGTCTGAACAAAAACGGCAAATCCGCCCATAAATAACTGTTATCTGCTGTTTTTAACAATATTGTACTATCATCATTTGTTATATAAAGTAAAAAAGAATCTGACTTTCCAAGCAGCTTCACACTTCGATAAAGCTCCCTTTCCTCCTCTGATCCACTGATTCTATCCCTATTATAAAATTCCTGACTATAATAAGAATTTCCCCAATTTTCACTATAATCCATAACCAAACCAGAAAGACATTCTAATAACTCTTCCTCTGGTATAAACACATCCCCGACAATTCCCTTCTCTTTCCACAATTCTTTTCCCTCAAAATCTACTTTTCTCCCAAACTTTTCATAAATTTGATCCCTGTCAAAATACCATGGAAGAACAGAAATTCCCTCCGGCAAAAAACCTTCTTTTCCAGAAAAACTTTCCAAAAACATCTGCCAGCTTTTCTCCCCTGTCATATGAAGAAGATAACATCCCTTACCAGCCTTTGGCTCTTGTTCTGGATCTTCTGCCTGAAAAGTCAAATAAAAAAATAAAATCTCCTTTCCCTCTTCCCCTTCTTCTTCTACTGCAATATTGACATTTACTTCTCCATTTTCTCTTACTATATACTGTTTTATCCCATCTGGATACAACTCCCCTGTCTTTTTCACAATACATTCCCCATAAGAACTTGCCAGCAATTCTTCTTCTGAAACAATATCTGCTGCTACCTCCCGTATTCCTCCATCTGTATAACAATGCAATATATATGGTTTTTCCGTATATCCTTCCCACACACATTGTATTTCCCCTGTATCATCATCCGTTTCCACTAAACATCTTTCATCCTCCGCCGCAAACATACACACAATCGTTCCATTTGAATCCACTATCTTTTTTCCATGAATATCTTTTAAAATCTCTTTTACTTCCCCATTTTGACAAAGAAACACCCTGCCACAGTCCCTGTCTTCCTTTATATAATTAAAAAAAATAAATCTTTTCTGATCAATTTCTTTATACTGCAATTTCTTATCTGTCATACAAACATACTGTTCCACCATAAGAGAAGCACCATCCTGTTCCACAAACCACATGCTTCCGACAAAACCATCCTCGCCCTGCTCTCCTGCAGCAACAAAAGCCGCTCCCTCCCCTTCTAAAACAGCATCTATCTCAAAAGTCAAAAATTGCTTCACTTCTCCATATGCAAAACCACTTTTCATCTTTTCTGTATAACTATTTTCCCCCTCTATTCCTGTTATCCATCCACCTTCCCATATTTCCAAAGGAACTACCTGTTTTACCTGTTCTGCAGATATCTCTGATGTTTCTGACAATGCCGACCTTGTAGTATCCTGCCAAGAGGAAAACAGCCATCCCCCAAAAACAGCTACTCCCAATAAAATCCCCCATACACACTTTTTCATAGTCAATATTCCTTTCTATATCAATACCTCTCTCATAAAAACCCTATTAATCCCACCCTTATTATATGTTTTTCTTTCTATAAATTCAACAAAAAAAGAACCTCACCCAAACTTTTCTTCCATGATCCAACCAACAGCGAAAGGCGGTTTGCTCGTTTTCTTTGTCTGCGACTTCGGAGAACGGTTAGAAAGTCTGGCTTCTGTGGAAACACCTAGAATTTTTTGCATATCCTGCTTCCATGCAGGGTATGCAAAAAAAGGGGCGTGTTTAGCCCGGATGATAGGGAAGAGAATGTTTTACGACTGGTAAAATCCTTCCTTACACCCAGTTCATTTTGGTTGTTATAAGGGCGAATTGCGCCCCGGTTCGTCCGGTTGGATGTGCCTAAATACAGAAGCCATAGACTTTCTTAGCGTTCGGAGAGCGGAGCAAGCAAAGAAAAGGAGCAAACCGCCTCTGGCGTCCGGTGTCTGACACCCAATACCCGTATCCAATTTGCCACCCCCTTATATCTGAGAAATAATCTTTCGATAAATCCGTATCATAAAAAATATTGTCATAACAAACGATATCATCTCAGCAATCGGAAATGCCCACCAAACCAATTCCACATTTCCAAGCTGTGCCAGTCCATATGCCACTGGAAGCAGTACAATCAACTGTCTTGCTACCGAAATCAGCATACTGTAAACAGCCTTTCCCAACGCCTGAAATACACTGCTGCAGGCAATACAAAATCCAGCCAAAAGGAAACTCAAACTTATCCTCCTAAGAGCAGGAATTCCGATTGCCAGCATCATCTCCGATGCCTCAAACATCAAAAGCAATGTTTTCGGAAATATCTGAAAAGCCAACAGTCCAATTACCATAATTGACACCGCATAGACAATACTATGCTTAATTGTTTTAATTACACGTTCTCTTTTTGCTGCTCCATAATTATATGCAAGAATCGGAATTACCCCATTATTTAAACCAAATACCGGCATAAAAATAAAACTTTGCAATTTAAAATAAGCTCCAAAAACCGCAGTAGCCGTAGAAGTAAAAGAAATCAAAATTCGATTCATCCCATAATTCATAACAGAACCAATTGCCTGCATAATAATTGATGGAATCCCAATCTCATAAATCTGAATAATAATATCCTTTGCCGGGCGAAATCCTTTCATCTGAATTTTAACCTCTGGATTCTTTGTATGATTCAAATACACTCCCATTACTCCTGCAACAATCTGCCCAATCACTGTTGCAACTGCTGCCCCTGTTACTCCCATTGCAGGAAGCCCAAATACTCCAAAAATTAAAATCGGATCTAAAATAATATTTACTACTGCTCCAATTCCCTGTGTATACATTGAATAAATTGTCTTTCCAGTGGCCTGAAGCATACGTTCAAACATAAGCTGCGTAAAAATGCCAAAAGACATACAGCAGCAAATAGTCATATATTCCTTTCCATAAACAACAATTTCTTCAATATCTGTTTGACTAAGATAAAAAGCCTCTACAAAAAATAATCCAATAATTAAAAATAAAAGATAACTTAATATCGCTAAAAATATCGCATTTTCTGCAACTTTATTTACTTTATCATAGTCTTTTTGTCCAAGAGAACGTGCCAAAAGTGCATTCATTCCAACCGCTGTTCCTGCACCTACCGCAATCATTAAATTCTGAATAGGAAATGCCATAGATACTGCAGTTAAAGCATTTTCACTAATCTTTGAAACAAAAACACTATCCACAATATTATACAATGCCTGTACCAACATAGAAATCATAATCGGCAATGACATAGACATAATCAATTTATCTATAGGCATAACACCCATTTTATTCTCCTTCATTCACTCGTACCTCTTCCTTTTCTCTTAATTCGTAAATAAACCACCATTCTGACAGACTACCATAATTCCGCAAGTTCATAGATCAAACGCTCCGATTTCTCCCATCCCAAACAAGGATCCGTAATAGATTTTCCATAACAGCCCTCTCCGATCTTCTGATTTCCGCTTTCAATATAACTTTCTATCATCAGCCCTTTTACCAGTTTATGAATATCAGATGAAACCCGGCAGCTATGCATAATATCCTTTGAAATCCGTATCTGTTCCATATATCTTTTCCCGGAATTGGAATGATTGGTATCTACAATTACTGCAGGATTCATAAAATCTCTTTCTCCATAAGACTCCAATAAATGCTGCAAATCCTCATAATGATAATTAGGAATATTCCGCCCAAATTTATCTACATATCCCCGTAAGATTGCATGTGCATAAGGATTTCCTCCTGTTTTTACCTCCCATGCACGATATAAAAAAGTGTGACTGCTCTGTGCTGCCATAATGGAATTCATCATAACCGAAATATCCCCTCCAGTTGGATTTTTCATTCCAACCGGAATTCCAATTCCGCTTGCTGTTAATCTATGCTGCTGATCCTCCACCGATCGAGCCCCTACTGCCACATAAGAAAGCAAATCAGAAAGATACATATGATTTTCTGGATAAAGCATCTCATCTGCACAGGTAAATCCCGTTTCTTCCACTGCCCGGGTATGCAGTTCCCGAATAGCGATAATCCCCTTTAACATATCTTCCTTCTTTTCTGGATCAGGCTGATGGAGCATACCTTTATAGCCCACTCCAACCGTTCTTGGCTTATTTGTATAAATTCTAGGAATCATAAAAATCTTGTCCTTTACTTTCTCCTGAACTTTAGAAAGCCGGGAAATATAATCAATCACTGCATCCTCATGATCTGCCGAACAAGGTCCGATTACTAAAATTAACTTATCTGATTTTCCTTCAAAAATATCCTGAATCTCCCGATCTCTGGCTTCTTTTACCTCAGCAATTTTTTTACTTACAGGAAACTGCTTCTTTAAATCAGAAGGGGTCGGCAATTTCCGTAAAAAATCCATATTCATTTCCATCTCTTTCTCTCCTCTATTTTTTTATAAAAAAACCTAAATTGTTCTAGAAACATGTCGATTGACATGACAGCAAATATTTACTGCCACAGGAAGTCCCGCAATATGAGTAGGATAAGTATTAATATTTACTGCCAAAGCAGTCTGCTTTCCACCCAATCCGCCCGGTCCAATCCCAAGCCCATTAATTCGTTCCAGCATCTCCTGCTCCAATTCCACAATATAATCCTCTGTCGCTTTTTCCCGAAGATCTCGTGTCAAAGCCTCTTTTGCCAACAATGCACATTTTTCAAAAGTTCCGCCAATCCCAACTCCTATCACCATAGGGGGACAGGCATTTGGTCCAGCATCTAAAACTGCAGTCAAAATTGCTTCCTTTACCCCTTCCAACCCATCCGCAGGTTTTAACATAAAAATCCGACTCATATTCTCACTGCCAAACCCCTTTGGTGCTACTGTAATCTGTACCTGATCCCCCTCCACTATCTCATAATGAATAACCGCAGGAGTATTATCCTTTGTATTTTCCCGATAAATCGGATCTCGAACTACAGACTTTCGTAAATACCCCTCTATATATCCCTGACGAACCCCCTCATGAATTGCCTCCGCTAAACTTCCGCCTTCTATATGCACCTCCTGCCCTATTTTAACAAAAACAACTGCCATACCAGTATCCTGACAAATCGGAATCCTTTCACTTTCTGCAATTTGAAGATTTTCATTAAGCTGTTCTAAAATCCGCTTTCCCAAAGGAGAATCCTCCTTTTCCTTTGCACAATAAAATGCCTCCTTCATATCCTCAGACAGATTATAATTTGCTTCCATACACATCTCTTTCACATTTCTAATAATCTCCTGTACCAAAATACTCCGCATTATTTTTTCCTCCAAAAATTTTTCCATTTTCCATATACCTCAATATTTTACCAAAACAAAAAAAGAAATCAACCCTTCTTATCAAACATTCAGGATAAACTTATCAACTTAAAAAAGAATAACATTTTGATTTTATAGAGAGGGAGGACGCCAGAGGACGCCAGATTCGAAAACGGTGGGCAGCCTGCTGTTCCGGTT
>CAJUGZ010000194.1 GCA_910585855.1 uncultured Lachnospiraceae bacterium
TGAACCGAAATCAGAAGCCGTAGACTTTCTTACCGTTTGGAGCGGAGCAGGCAAAAAACAGGAACAAACTGCCTCTGGCGTCCGGTGAAAGAGAATCCTTTCTGGCAGCATCCTATCTTATTCTCATTTTGAAATTATCATGGAAATAGGTAATTTTATAAAAATTTTAGTTTATTTCAGGAAGGTTCATTTTTAAAAATAAATAATAGTATTTTAGATAGGTGCGCATTTGCTAGAGGCTTAAAGTAAATCCAAAAGTACGTTTACAAATGTTTTATTTCATGTTACAATAATTTTGTGAGTAGGACAAATGGTCACGGCTGCAGAAACGAAAGGCTGCAGGTGAGGAAAGTCCGGGCTTCATAGGGCAGGATGCCGGATAACGTCCGGTAGAGGTGACTCTAAGGCAAGTGCAACAGAAATAAACCGCCGGATTTTTCCGGTAAGGGTGGAAAGGCAGTGTAAAGGACTACCGCTTTTCTGGTAACAGAAAGGGCAGATGTAAACCCCATTCGAAGCAAGACCGAACAGAAAGCGATACGGCTGCCCGTCGTGCTTTCGGGTAGGTTGCTAAAATGGATTGGTAACAATTCATTTAGATAGATGACCATTCTGTATAAAAATACAGACAGAACCCGGCTTATGTTCCTGCTCACAAAGAAAAGTTTTGTAAAGAAAGAGAAGTTTTGAAAGTACTGGAAAGAAGAGATGAGAGCTTTACATGTAATAAAAAGAGTATTTCGTGTATTACGATTTAATTATCGAGAAATTATATTGTTTGAATTAATATATCGTATTTTATTTGCCGTGTGCGTAATATCTTTAAACACACGGTTATTTTCGTTTGCCATTAAAAAAGCAGGTTATAGCTATCTGACAGCAAAAAATCTAGTTGGATTTTTTTTACATCCATGGTCAATATTTATTTTATTGATTATTTTTATGTTTTTAGTTTTTTATGTATTTTTTGAGGTTTGTGTCTTATTGGCGGCATTTCAGGCATCGGAGTATGGAGAAAGGCTGAAATTACAGGATTTGATAAAAAAAGGAATAAAAAATCTAATAAGAGTTTTAAAAAGAGAACAATATATATGTATTCTATATACTTTGTTTTTTTTCCTAGCTTCAGGAATGTTTTATCTCTATCCTGCTGCAGAACGAATAAAAACAATTCGGGATACTATGAGAAATTTAAAAGCAATGCCGTCTGTTTTTTACGGGATTCAAATTGGATTTTATCTTATTGTATTATATCATATACCGAAATTGTTTACAGTTCCATTTGTAATTATGGATGAAAAAGAATGGAAAGAAGCAAAGAAATTAAGCCGCTTATTCTGGAAAAAACAGCCTGTTTTTATTACTGCTTCTTTTTTCTTTGTTTGTATTGCTATAGATTTTATATCAAAATTTTTACTCTATGTTGGTACATTGCTGGCAGCATGGATTATTAATTCTTTTGTAGACAAATCTATTCAGCTTGCAATGGTACTTACGGTATTTGACTGGCTGCAGTTAGTTTTAATGGTACTAGGAAGCATTGGTGTAGTTCTTTTTAGTATGGCATTTTTAATGGGTATCTATTATTGGTATAGAGAAGAATATCAGATGAAGCCGGAGCAGACATTATTTTTAAAAGAACATTCTTTAAAAAGTCATCGGCTGACAACAAGGATTTTAGCAGGAGTAATTGGAGGATTTTTTATTTTATTTTTTTATGATGTAATATCAAATGGTGTCTATTATGCTAAAAAAGTATTTCCTGATATACAGATTACGGCTCATAGAGGAAGTTCGAAAGAAGCGCCGGAAAATACAATGCCGGCGTTTGAACTGGCAATCGCTCAGATGTCGGATTATATTGAACTGGATGTACAAAGAACAATGGATGGCGAGATTATCGTACTGCATGACAAAAGTTTTAAACGAACAACAGGAATTAATATAAGTCCATGGAATGTTGATTATCAGGCAGTCCTTTCACTGGATGCAGGAAGCTATATGGGAGAAGAATTCTTGGAAACAAAGATTCCGACATTAGAAGAAGTTATTCTATTATGTCAAGGAAATACTATGTTAAATATCGAACTAAAAAACAATGGTCATGACGATGGACTGGTAGAAGATGTAATAGCATTAATTGAAAAATATCATTTTGAAAACCAATGTGTGCTGACATCAACAAGTTTAATGTATTTAAAACAAGTAAAAGAACAAAATCCGGATCTGGAAACAGGTTATATTCTTTCTACTGCTTATGGATCTTTTTATGACAATAATTCTGTAGATTTTTTCAGTGTGTCATCCGGGCTTCTAAACGAAAAAATTGTAAGGCAAATCCATGAAAGCGGACATGCTGTTCATGCTTGGACTGTAAACTCTAAAACAGAACTAGAACGAATGAAATTATTAGGAGTAGATAATGTAATTACCGATTATCCCGTACTTGCCAGAGAAATTTTATATAGAGAAGAAGATACAGAAGGAATTATGGAATATGTTAGGCTTATGCTGGATCGATAGGCTGGGTATGTATAGCTGAAATTCGAATAGTGGTCTATTCCAAGCCCGCTGTTCGGATTTCAGCGTTCTATTTTAGCGGAAATGTTATTTGCCAATTTCCTTTTGTAAGTAGACTGCTGGTTCGAAATTCCCCATAGAGTGTATAATTGCTGATTTCATCGGGAGATATGGAGAAAATATATTCTTCATAACTTCCACTGTGTTCAGAATCCCAGAAAGATGCAGAAGATTCACAGGATATGTGACTGCCTTTGGAATCGATTAGACTGACAAAACCGTGGTTGTCTGTTTCATGAATATTTTCATAGTAGACTTGTATACGAAGTTTTTGTTCTAAAAATCCCATAGCAGTAACAGAAACACCGTCTGTAGGAGTATAGATTTCTTCTTTAAATGGAACTAAATAGCAGTTATAATTTGGCATTTCTGCTTTGTCGGACCAACTGTAGCCTCTAATATCAACCTCTGTTTGGCTCTCTGGTGTAAGGCTTGCTGTGCTTAGATCGACAGGAAGAATATCCTGATAAGTTTGCTTTTTGCTTAAAAAATTTTTAACGGTAAAAGTTATTTTATCTCCTTCTATTTTTTGCCCGTCAAATTGGGAAAAATGGATTAGGAAAGTTGCTGTATGGGTAGCAGCCTGATAGTCAACACGGCTGCAGGTTGCAGAACAGGAGAACGGACGGTTAATACTGTAATTGTCAAACAGATCGATTGTATTATCAATGCGATCACTTGTTAAATCCTGCATAGAGATATAAATATCTGCTTCATTTTCGGAAATGGAGGCAGAGATCACTTCCATTCGAATACCTTGATCTTCACAGGACATTTGAACAGGTTTTAATGCCTGAGCAATTTTTGGAGAGAACAGGTAAAGTGTCTGATAAACAGCTTGTACATGGATAGCCGAAATCAGAAGCAGAAAACATACAGCAAAAGAAACAGCCGCAGTAACGATCTTTTTAAGAAAACGTTTTTGACGAAAATAGTATTTGTCGGAATAAAAATGCTTGTTTTGAATAGAATAATTTTTTGCTTCTTGGATATGTCTATTGCTGATTTCGCTGATAGCATAGGAAATTTCTTTTTTATTCATAAAAAAATCCTTCTTTCTTTAAATATTTTTTTAGTTTTTCTCTGATACGCAAAAGGCGGACAGAAACAGCGTTATCGGTCATTTGAAATGTTTTTGCCAAATCGGAAATAGGATCGGCATACCAGTAGCGCCGAACAAATAAAATACGATCTTTTTTTGGCAGGGTATCTAAAAAATGGTCGATTAATTCAGATAATTCTTTGGCGCTGCAGGTTTCTTCGACTGTTTGTGCAGAGGCTAAACAGGATTCTAATTCGCTTAGAGCAATATCATAGCTGCTGTTTCGTTTGACAGCCGTATTGGCATGATATTTTTTTAGGGAAAGGTTACGTACAATACGAAAAAGGTAAGGAAACAGCGGATTGGGCTTTTGGGGCGGGATACTGTTCCAGATGCCAAAGTAGGCATCATTGACACATTCCTCTGCATCCAGTGTATTATTTAAGATATTTTTTGCAATACTTTTACACTGTGAATCATATTTCTGGGATAGTTCAAGAATTCCCTGCTCGGAACGGGCAAAGAGCAGGTCGATAATCTGGCTGTCGTTCATGGTTTTATTTTCCTCCTTCTCTTATATACTACGGATTAAAAAAGAAATATTACAGAAGAAAATAAAAAATTTTGATTATGGAGGGAGGACGCCAGATTCGAAAACGGTGAGCAGTCTGCTGTTTTTTGATCCCGAAACAAAAAAGAATCGTGTCTAAATTTTGCTGAAAACTTACTCAGTAATGAAATATAACTTCTGCCGCCTCTGGCGTCCGGTGAAATCCAATCCTTTCCGGCAGCATCTTATCTCCAAAAGTCGAATAAAAGATAAAAACAGGATAAACTTACAAAGTTACAAAAGTATTATATCGTTGGTTGGTATGCGATTTTCATTTTAAAAATGTCAGAATTGCAAAAAAATCACTTTGTAAGTTTATTCTGTAAATTTTGTATAGTGACTTCCCTAAACGGGAAAAATATGGTATAGTAAAAGCTATGTCATATGGACAAATATACGAAAGAATCGGGAGGTTGTTGTGAAAAAAATACTTAGATATCTTAAAGATTATCGAAAGGAGAGTATTCTAGCCCCTTTATTTAAGATGTTAGAGGCTTCTTTTGAGCTGCTGATACCTCTTGTGGTAGCAGCAATTATTGATATTGGTATCCCAAACAGGGATAACGGTTATATTGTACGAATGTGTGCAATTATGATTGTACTTGGAGTAATTGGGCTGACTTGTTCCCTGACAGCACAGTATTTTTCTGCAAAGGCAGCGGTTGGTTTTGCAACAAAACTGCGTCATGCCTTATTTTCTCATATTCAGAGTCTTTCTTTTACAGAGATGGATACGATTGGAACATCCACTTTAATTACTCGTATGACAAGTGATGTTAATCAGGTACAAAGCTGTGTCAATATGGTATTACGTTTATTTCTTCGTTCTCCGTTTATTGTGCTTGGGGCAATGGTTATGGCATTTACGATTGACTGGAAAGCGGCAATGGTATTTGTAGTAACGATTCCGTTGCTTTGTATTGTGGTATTTGGAGTGATGCTGGTAACAATGCCTTTATATAAGAAAGTACAGGCAGGATTAGATAAGGTACTGGGGATTACCAGAGAGAATCTGACCGGAGCAAGAGTGATTCGGGCATTTAATAAAGAAGAAAGTGAAATTCGTTATTTTACCAATCACAATCAGCTTTTAACGGCTATGCAGGTGCATGTAGGAAAAATCGCTGCATTAACTAATCCATTTACTTATATTATTATTAATGGTGCGATTGTCGTACTGATTTGGATAGGCGCAGTTCGGGTAGACAGTGGTATTCTTTTGCAGGGGCAGGTAGTGGCACTGGTCAACTATATGTCACAGATTTTGGTAGAATTGATTAAGATGGCAGATTTAATTGTAAATATTACAAAATCGGTAGCCTGCGGCGATCGGATTCAAAGTATTTTTGAAACCGAATCTAGTATCAAAGAAAAGACAAAAACAGAACCAGAAAAGAATCAGAAAAAAGAGGAATATGCAGTAGAATTTGATCAAGTCTGTCTGACCTATCAAGGTGCAGGTGCGGAGTCTTTGACAGATATTAATTTAAAAGTAAAAAAGGGACAGACCATTGGAGTAATTGGCGGAACTGGTTCTGGAAAAACTTCTTTGGTGCATCTGATTCCAAGATTTTATGATGTAACAAAAGGACAGGTAAAAATAAATGGTTTGGATGTAAGGGATTATCCGATTGATATATTGCGGAAAAAAATAGGTATTGTAATGCAAAAAGCCGTTTTATTTAAAGGAACGATTCGTGAAAATCTTTTATGGGGCAATCCTGATGCAAAAGAAGCAGATCTCTGGGAAGCATTGGAAACGGCACAGGCAAAGGAGATTGCAGAGGGGAAAGAAAATGGATTAGATTCCAATATAGCACAGGGCGGAAAAAATCTTTCCGGTGGTCAGAAACAGCGTTTTACCATCGCACGTGCGCTGGTTAGAAGACCGGAAATTTTAATTTTAGATGACAGTGCATCTGCATTGGATTATGCAACCGATGCCAGACTTCGAAAGGCACTTCGCAGTAGAAAAGAAGAGATGACTGTATTTATTGTATCGCAGAGAACATCTTCGATTCAGTATGCCGATCAGATTGTGGTATTAGAGGATGGAATGGCAGTTGGAATCGGAACACATGAAGAACTGCTGCAAAACTGTCCGGTCTATCAGGAAATTTATTATTCTCAGTTTCCAAAGGAGGGCAAGTGATGGCACAGGAGCAAACCAAAAGAAAAAAACAGGCACAGACATTAAAAAAAGTCATGCAGTTTATTGGAAAACATTGGCTGTTTTTATTTTTATCGATAGTATTTGGAGCAATGACAGTAGCATTTCGGCTCTATCTGCCAATTTTAATCGGAGATGCAGTCAACTTGGTAGTAGGAAAGGGAGCAGTCGATTTTAACGGTCTTTTTGCTATTATAAAAATTATGATAATTGTTATTTTACTGACAGCGGCAACGCAGTGGCTGATGAATATCTGTAATAATAAAATTACGTATCAGGTTGTACAGGATATTCGAGAAAAAGCATTTCGCAAGTTAGAGATTCTTCCATTAAAATATATCGATTCTCACTCTTATGGGGAAATCGTCAGTCGTGTAATTGCAGACGTCGATCAGTTTGCAGATGGTTTATTAATGGGATTTACACAGTTTTTTACCGGATTTATTACTATACTTGGAACACTGGTGATTATGCTGACAAAAAATGTAGGAATTACGGTTGTAGTAATCCTAGTAACACCAATTTCCTTATTTGTAGCAAGTTTTATTGCCAGAAAAACGTATACTATGTTTAAACTTCAATCAGAAACCAGAGGAGAACAGACAGCATTTATTGATGAAATGATTGGAAATCAAAAAGTGGTGCAGGCATTTGGACATGAGAAAGAGGCAATGGAACAATTTGATGCCATCAACGAGCGATTAAAAAGCTGTTCATTAAGTGCCATTTTCTTTTCTTCGATTACTAATCCTTCCACTCGGTTTGTCAACAGCTTAGTTTATACTGGAGTGGCACTAACAGGTGGATTTGCCGTGGTAAAAGGCTCTCTTTCCGTAGGGGATTTAACCAGTTTGTTAAGTTATGCCAATCAATATACCAAACCATTTAATGAAATTTCAGGCGTAGTAACAGAACTGCAAAATGCACTGGCATGTGTAGCAAGAGTATTTGAACTAATCGAAGAAGAGGCACAGACCCCAGATGCAGTAGATGCTGTCGAAAAGAAACAGGTGGAAGGAAATGTTTCACTAAAAAATGTAAACTTTTCTTATATACCAGAACAAAAACTGATTCAAAACTTTAGTTTAACCGTAAAACCCGGACAGCGGGTAGCAATCGTAGGACCAACTGGATGCGGAAAGACTACCATTATCAACCTTTTAATGCGGTTTTATGATGTAAACAGCGGTACGATTCAAGTAGACGGAACCGATATTCGCCATATGACAAGAAAAAGCCTTCGTGCTGGATATGGAATGGTACTTCAGGAAACTTGGCTGAAAGCAGGAACAATTCGGGAAAATATTGTAATGGGAAAGCCGGATGCTACAGAGGATGAAATACTGGCAGCGGCAAAAGCCTCTTATGCCCATAGTTTTATAAAACGTTTGCCGAATGGGTATGATACTTGGATCGGAGAGGATGGAGGAAGTCTTTCTCAGGGACAAAAGCAGCTTCTTTGTATTACAAGAGTGATGCTATGTCTTCCGCCTATGCTGATTTTGGATGAAGCAACGTCTTCGATTGATACTCGAACGGAGATTCGAATACAAAATGCATTTGCTCGGATGATGGAGGGACGTACCAGTTTTATTGTAGCACATCGATTGTCTACGATTCGGGAGGCGGATATTATATTGGTGATGAAGGACGGAAATATTATTGAGCAGGGAAATCATGAAACTCTGCTTGGGCAGGGGGGATTTTATGCCAACTTGTACCAAAGCCAATTCAGTGTGTGAGGGGGAGGACGCCAGATTCGAAAACGGTGGGCAGCCTGCTGTTCCGGTTTCCAAAAAGTAAGAAGTTCTAGGACTTCTGGCGTTTTATGCATCCAACCGTACAGACCGGGGCGCAATTCGCCCTCATTTTAGCCGAAATAAAACGGGTGTAAGGAAGAATTTTACCAGCCGTCAGACAGCCTCTTTCCTATTATCCGGGCTAAACACGCCCCTTTTTTTTCACACCCT
>CAJUGZ010000195.1 GCA_910585855.1 uncultured Lachnospiraceae bacterium
GATGAACCGAAATCAGAAGCCCTAGACTTTCTTACCGTTTGGAGCGGAGCAGGCGAAGAACAGAAGCCAACCGCCTCTTGCGTCCGGTGAAAGAAACTCTTTTCTAGCATCCTATTTTCAAAAGTTTAATTAAAGGAAATTTTTTTTGTACTTGACAAAGAAATCATTCTAGACTATGATGGAAAAATAAAATTGACGTTGAAAAGGGATAGTATAAAACAGGAATGTTTGCAGAGAAGGAGTCGTTTGGTGTAAGATTCTAACAGGAGTGTTTTAGAACCTGCCTTGGAGTTCTGTATGAAAGTGCAGCGCAGATCCGGCGTTATCGGGTAAAGTGAGAGAATGAAGATTGGCAGATTGTTATTTTTATAGAAAGAGTTTGCCGATATTTCGTTAAATAGGGTGGTACCGCCGAGCTTTCGGTCCCTGTGGAGTTTTGCAGGAACAGAAGGCTTTTTGTTTTTGCAAAAGTTTTGGAGATTGATAAAATATAATAGGATTTTGGAGGAGGAAATTATGGCACAGGAAAAGAAATTGGTAGAAGCAATTACTTCAATGGAAGAGGATTTTGCCCAGTGGTATACGGATGTGGTGAAAAAAGCGGAATTAATTGAGTATTCCAGTGTGCGGGGCTGTATGATTTTAAGACCGAATGGATATGCCATTTGGGAAAATATTCAGAAACAGTTAGATGCCAGATTTAAAGAAACAGGTGTGGAAAATGTCTATATGCCGATGTTTATTCCAGAGAGTCTGCTGCAAAAGGAGAAAGATCATGTAGAGGGATTTGCACCAGAGGTTGCATGGGTAACTGCTGGCGGCGGGCAGCAGCTGCAGGAGAGGCTTTGTGTCAGACCGACTTCAGAAACACTGTTTTGTGATCTGTATGCTAATATTGTACATTCTTATCGGGATTTGCCAAAATTGTATAATCAGTGGTGTTCTGTAGTGCGCTGGGAAAAGACGACCAGACCGTTTTTAAGAAGTATGGAGTTTTTGTGGCAAGAGGGGCATACCGCACATGCTACGACAGAAGAAGCAGAAGAGAGAACAAAGCAGATGTTAAATGTCTATGCTGATTTTTGTGAAGAAGTGCTGGCAATTCCTATGATAAAAGGACGAAAGACAGAGAAAGAAAAGTTTGCCGGTGCAGAGGCAACTTATACGATTGAAGCGATGATGCATGATGGAAAAGCACTGCAGTCTGGAACCAGTCATAATTTCGGAGATGGATTTGCAAAGGCGTTTGGGATTCAGTATACAGATAAGGATAATCAGTTAAAATATGTACATCAGACTTCTTGGGGAATGTCTACTCGTATTATTGGAGCAATTATTATGGTACATGGAGATAATAGTGGATTGGTGCTTCCGCCAAAGGTTGCTCCGACACAGGTTATGGTAATTCCGATTGCACAGCATAAGGAAGGGGTTTTGGATAAGGCATATAGTCTTCGGGATCGATTGTCTGCTAAATATCGGGTAAAGGTAGATGACAGCGAAAAAAGTCCGGGCTGGAAGTTTAGCGAGCAGGAGATGCGCGGAATTCCGGTTCGAATTGAGATTGGACCAAAGGATATAGAAGCAAATCAGGCAGTCGTGGTACGTCGGGATACTAGAGAAAAAATTGTGGTATCTTTGGAGGAATTGGAAAGCAGAGTGGGTGAGATTTTAGATACGATGCAAAAGGAGATGCTTGAACGTGCAAGGGTGCATCGGGATGCGCATACTACTACAGCAGAAACTTATGAAGAGTTTCAGGATGCAGTTGCCAATAAGCCGGGATTTATTAAGGCAATGTGGTGTGGAGAGGAAGCATGTGAAAATAAGATTAAGGAAGATACAACTGCTACTTCCCGCTGTATGCCGTTTGAACAAGAGGAGATTGGGAAAACATGTGTATGTTGTGGAAAACCAGCTAAAGTTATGGTATATTGGGGAAAGGCATATTGATGGTATGTTTGGAATAATTTTTGAACTTAAATAGTATTTTTATTTTGTCTGCCGACATGGAAATGTGTACTTTAGCATAGGAAATGTCGGCTTTGCTTTTTTGTTTATATTAAGCGTCGAAAAGATTGACGCTTAGTATAATAATATACACACAGCCGCACGGCAAATCTTTTTGCCGTGCAGTATAAATATAGAAATGGGGAATGGAAGATGAATCAGATTAGACTGCCAAAGGATGTGTCGTTTATCATAAAAGAATTAAATAAGGCAGGTTATGAGGCTTATGCAGTAGGAGGATGTGTACGTGATATACTTTTAGATCGAGAACCAAAGGATTGGGATATTACAACTTGTGCATCACCGTTAGAGGTGAAGAAACTTTTTCGAAGGACGATTGATACTGGACTGCAGCATGGAACGGTTACGGTAATGCTGCATCGGGTGGGATATGAGGTAACAACTTATCGGATTGACGGGGAATATCAGGACGGACGCCATCCGAAAGAGGTTGTTTTTACAAAAAGTTTAACAGAGGATTTGAAACGCCGGGATTTTACCATTAATGCAATGGCGTATAACGAGGAAAGTGGAATAGTGGATCAATTTAACGGAATACAGGATTTGGAAAAAAAAGTAATTCGCTGTGTGGGAGATGCAAGGGAACGTTTTGGGGAAGATGCTTTGCGTATGCTTCGTGCCGTGCGGTTTGCTGCACAGTTAGGGTTTATGATTGAAGAAAAGACAGAGGAAGCGATTGTATATTTGGCAAATACATTGGAAAAAGTCAGTCGGGAACGAATTCAGGTGGAATTGAGCAAACTGCTGCTTTCTAAACATCCAGAGTGGATAAAAAAAGTATATCAAATCGGACTTTCTCCTTATGCACTCCCTAATACAGAGGAATTTTGCAAAAAAGAAGTGCAGAATAAAGTAGTTCGAATGTTAAACTATCTTCCGGCTGATTCGATTTTACGCTGGGCGGGTTTTTTATCATTTTATACCAAGGCAAGTGAGGGAGAGCGGGTGTTAAAAGGCTTGAAATTTGATAATCATACAGTGGAATATGTTTCAAAACTGATACAATATTTGCCGCAGCAGGCAGAACCAGAAGAAAAAAAGATTCGTTATGCACTTTATGAAATGGGAAAGGAGATTTATTCACTTTATCTTATATTAAAAAAGGCAGAACTTCTGGCAGAAAAAGAAGAAGCAGAAGGGGAGAAAAAAAGAGAGTTTTGCTTAAAAGAAAAACAACTGGAAGAAACAGAGTATCTCTATCACAAAATAATAGAAAGAGGAGATTGTATTTCTTTAAAAATGTTAGCAGTATCGGGGAAAGATTTGATGGCAGAGGGAATTCCGGCTGGAAAAGAGATAGGAGGATTATTGAATCAACTGCTCTGTCGAGTGTTGGATGAGCCGACTGAAAATGAAAAAGAGAAACTGCTTATAGTTCTTGCAGAAATGCGTAAAAGATATTTTAATTAAAATTGTACATAGTCTTAGAGTAAAATTCATAAGATGAAAGGACAGGAGGTTCTATTGCTATAGTAGTTTGGTTAAAAATAAGTTTTATGGAGGGGTAATAGTGGGAAATGAGAAACTGACAGCAGTATATGATCAATATGAATGGAAGATTACAAAGAGTATACGGACAAGAGGAGCAATTCTTTGTGAAACAGAGGAAGGGGTGAAGCTGTTAAAGGAGTTTCGAGGATCTTTAGGACGTTTGGAACTGGAAGATAAGGTGTTGAACCTTTTATCGGAAGAAGGAATCAGTACAGATACTTATGTAAGAAACAAAAATGGGCAAATTTTAACGCTGGACAGTGATGGGACTGGCTATGTATTAAAAAACTGGTTTGATGGAAGAGAGTGCGATGTAAAAAATGCACAGGAGATATTGGCAGCCGTAAGGAGTTTAGCAAGACTTCATAAGGGACTGCTGCGGATTTCTTCTAAAATTACAAGGGATGTTTCACAGGAAGAAGAACCAGATTTGCGGGAAGAGCTGTTTCATCACCAAAAGGAATTAAAACGAGCCCGTTCTTTTGTGCGGAACAGACGGAAAAAAAGTGAGTTTGAATATGCGATTTTAAAAGATTTTGAGCATTTTTATATGCAGGGGGAAAATGCATTAGAATTGCTGCAGAAATCAGATTATGAGCGGCGTAAGAAAGAGGCAAAAGAGAAAGGGATTTTTTGCCATGGAAATTATAATCAGCACAATATTATGGTAAGTATGCGCCGGATGAGTATTGTAAACTTTGAACATATGAACCACAATTTTCAGGTAATGGATTTTTATTTGTTTTTAAGAAAAATTATGGAAAAGTGCAACTGGGAGCGGCATTTGGGATTTGCTATGTTAGAAGAATATGAAAGAGAGAGAAAGTTAGAAGAGGGGGAGCGGGCAATTCTATTTGCGATGTTGTCCTATCCTGAAAAGTTTTGGAAGATTGTAAATCATTATTATAATGGAAATAAAGCGTGGATTTCACAAAAAGATGTTGATAAGCTGACAAATGTGATTCATCAGGAAGAGGAGAAACAGCAGTTTTTGTCGGAGATGCGGGGAAAGCAGAAGGAATAAGGGGGTGGGGGTTAAGTGTCTGTTTCGTATCTTGGTATATATTGATTTTTTTCCAAGAGGACGCCAGATGCAAAAACCCTAGGCAGACTGCTGTTCCGGTTTCCAAAAAGTAAGAAGTTCTAGACTTCTGCATTTTAGCATATCCAGCCGGACAGACCGGGGCGCAATTCGCCCTTATGGCAGTCAAAATGTTACGGGCGTACCAAAGGGTGTGGGCTGCTGTAATAAAATGGCTTCTCTTTTATACGGGCTAAGCACGCCCCTTTTTTTGCATACCCTGCATGGAAGCAGGATATGCAAAAAATCTTAGGTTTTCTGGCAGAAGTCAAGAACTTCTAACTTTTTTCCAAAGTCACTGCAGTCTGCCTAGGGTTTTTGCATCTGGCTGTTTCTTGACTCCTGAAAAGGCAAAAAAAGAATGAGATCGAGTGATGAAATGGGATTTGAAAAGTTAGTGTTTATGCGGACTTTCGCTCAATGATGCGAAGTGTTCAGTTTCGGATATTTGTATTACTATTGATTGTATTTTTCTTTGAAAATCTTGTTCTGTTCTAGTTTGGCGAGAAGTGGTATAATTAAATAAAAAGTCAAATATATAAATCAGTGTTAGTCTAAGAGGCGATTTGTATGAAATTAAATAAAAAAAGTGGTATATTTCGGTTAGAGCATGAAGTAATCACACAATGCGGCATATCGAAAGAGCGTTTTCGTAAAGTGAGTGGAAGCCAGTGGGAAAATATATACCAGAAGATTGCAGAAAAATATGCAGATAAAACAAAAATATGGAAAAACGGTCTGCATTGGGCTAATACGAATGGTTATAGTCCTAAAAGTATGAAAAAACTTCTTGGGTGTTATGTGGTTGATTATTCAACATGGTTTTATTTTTTGCCTCAAATTATAAAAGAAGAGAATAAAATGGTTTACTTTCTAATCGACAGGGGGAGCGATTGGTATGAGGGAGAAGAATTTTGGATATTTGAAAGTTATGTATCTGAGTTAGTAAAAGCCCTTGATTTACTAAATCATACGTCTTTTTTAGACAATGGCTGGTTAGATTATTATATTATTTCAAAAAAATATCAATGGCTTATTGGTTTCAATCATCACAATATAATTTCATGCATTGGAGAGGGATTAAATCTTGACTGCTTCAAAAATCGATAATTTTGTTTTCAAAGAAGCGGCAGGACGAGAAATTATTATCTTTAAGGAGTAGCAATATGAATAACCTACAAAAAGATACTATTTTAACATTGCTGAAAACGGATAAAATGAACAATAATTATACAAATAATTATTGGTTCTCATATAAAGACTATATAGACATGTGTGTTGTTTTTTCTTTTTTTTGTTTCGGGGTCGAGAAACAGCCAGATGCGGAAACCTTGGGCAGCCTGCAGTGACTTTGGAAAAAAGTTAGAAGTCCTTGACTTCTGCCAGAAAACCTAAGATTTTTTGCATATCCTGCTTTCATGCAGGGTATGCAAAAAAAGGGGCGTGTTTAGCCCGGATGAAAGGGAAGCTGTTTTGCTGTGGTAGATTGGATCTTTTGGTATGCCTGGTTTGTTTAGGCTGCCATGAGGGCGAATTGTGCCCCGGTCTGTCCGGTTGGATGTGCTGGGATGCAGAAGTCTTAGAACTTCTTGCTTTTTGGAAAGCGGAACAGCAGGCTGCCCAAGGTTTCCGCATCTGGCGTCCTCTATCTGGAAAATTTTCTTATAACATCGATTCATTATCAAATTTTCAAAGACTTATGAAAGCAAAAAGACTAAAAAGTAGACGTAGATAAAAAAGTATGATATAATGCTGAAAGGGAAACGTTATTTTTAAAAGTAAGAAGAAATTCGGGGATGTAAAGGACAGGAGAAAAAGAACGAATGTGGATACAAAACAAGTCTATTTTTATAAGGCTGGCAGAAGTATTGCTGGCGTTGGTTTTGGTATTGGGAATAAGTGGATGTGCAGGTAAGTTTCCGTTTCTTTCCGATAATGTGGAGTCTACAGAAAAAACAACAGTATTGGAAGAAACCAGCAGTATCAGTGAAAATTTAAAAATGTCTGGTGTAGTGACTGCACTGGATACAGAAACAAAAAATGTTACAGTACGAAATATGGATACTCGTGAGATAACATCATTTGTCTATAGTACCAGCACCATGGTGCAGAATAAATATGGGGACGGGATTTCCATGGCACAGGTGCGAATCGGAGAGTTAGTGGATTTAGAGTATGACAGAACAAGCGGAAAAGTAAAGGAAGTAACGATTTCACCGGATGCATGGGAGTTAAATAGTATTACGCAGTTTACAATGGATAGAACCAATAAAACAATACAAACAGGTTCTCATCTCTATCAATATGACAGCAGTATTGCGATTGTAAGTGACGGTGCGCTGATTGAGCCGATTGAAATCAGTGATCAGGATGAATTGACGATAAAAGGACGAGGCACAATGGCATATTCTATTATTGTAACAAAAGGACATGGATATGTCAGTTTAGAAAATGAAGAGCATTTTTTAGGGGGAACTTTAACAATCGGTAAAATTGTTAAGCCGATTACAGCAAATATGCTGGTAGTTGTGCCGGAAGGAGATTATACTTTAGAGGTGGAACAGGGGAAAACCAAAGGACGAAAGCAGATTCGAGTGGAAAAAAACGAGGAATTAGCAGTTGATATTCAATCTTTTGTAGCAGAAGCAAGGCAGATTGGAACGGTAAATTTTAAAATTGATCCAGAACAGGCCAAATTATATGTTAATGGAAAAGAAATAAATCATAAAGAGGTAGCTCCATTTGATTATGGAACATATGCCGTTCGGGTAGAAGCGGAAGGGTATGTGCCGTTTTCTGAAAAATATGAAGTAAAAACTTCCTATCAGGAAAAAACGATTGTATTAGAAGCAGAAGAAGGAGAAAGCAGTGCAGCGGAAACGGAAGAAACTTCCAGCGAAAATCAACAGACATCTGAGCCGGGAACAGTTGTTGTAACGCTTCCTCCGACAGAGGTTTCTTCCTCTGGCGAAACCACTGCAGAGAGCAGTACAACAGAGAAAGAAACGATAGGTTCACCAGGTTCTATTTCATCGGGAGATGTTTCCGCATATAAGATACATATTATGGAACCGTCACAGACAGAAGTATATTTTGATGGTGATTATATTGGAATTTCACCAGTTACCTTGACAAAAGTAAGTGGTGAACATACGATTATTCTTAAAAAAGACGGGTATGTCACAAAGACTTATACCGTTAATATAACCAGCGACCAAATAGATTCCTACTATAGTTTTCCGGCGCTGGCAACAAACTAATTCAGGAGGTAAAAAGAACATGGGTTACAAAGAGTTATACCAAGAGTGGTTGTCAAATCCGTATTTTGATGAGGCAACAAAAGCAGAACTTCAGGCAATCGGAGAGGATGAAAACGAGATAAAAGAGCGTTTTTATACCGAGCTTGAATTTGGTACAGCAGGGTTACGAGGAATTATTGGGGCTGGTACAAACCGAATGAATGTTTATACCGTTCGGAAAGCAACACAGGGGCTTGCAAATTATATTCTTAAAGTAGGCGGAGAAAAAAAGGGGGTTGCGATTGCATTTGATTCTAGAAGAATGTCACCAGAGTTTGCTGATGAAGCAGCACTTTGTTTGGCAGCAAATGGTATTAAGGCATATGTATTTGAAAGTCTTCGTCCTACACCGGAATTATCTTTTGCTGTAAGAAAGCTTTCCTGTATTGCCGGAATTAATATTACAGCAAGTCATAATCCACCGGAATATAATGGTTATAAGGTATATTGGGAAGA
>CAJUGZ010000196.1 GCA_910585855.1 uncultured Lachnospiraceae bacterium
GTTATAATTTATATCATGATATAAATTTTTAGAATATCATAGGAGGACAATATGGAACTGCGAACTATGAGATATTTTTTGGCAGTGGCAAGAGAAGAAAATATGACCCGTGCAGCAGAACTGCTTCACGTTACTCAGCCTACACTCTCGAAACAATTAAAATCACTGGAAGATGAACTTGGGAAAAAACTGTTTACACGCCACAGTTTTAGTATACAGCTTACAGAAGAGGGTATTTTACTGCGAAAACGAGCAGAAGATCTGGTAAAAATGGCTGATAAGATTACAACCGAATTTCTTACATTAGATGATGTTCTAGGGGGTGATATTTATTTTGGTCTGGCAGAATCTTATCAAATTCAACATCTCGCTTCTGTTATTAAACAATTTAAAAATACCTTTCCCGATATGCATTATCATATCACAAGTGGTGATACAGAACAGGTTACAGAAAAATTGGATAAAGGTGTGATTGATTTTGCCGTCTTGGCTGAAGAGCCCAATACTGCTAAATACCATTTTCTTCCCTTTCCCGAAGCTGATCTATGGGGCGTTATTATGCCAATAAACGATCCTCTTGCACAAAAACAAGCGATTTGTGCAGATGATCTAATCGGACTGCCACTCTTTTGTTCGGAACAAGGATGGAATCACGATATTCCTAAATGGTGCAAAAACAAAATAGAAAAACTGCATCTGGAAGGATCTTTCCAATTATCCTATAACGGTTCTCTATTTGTAAAAGAAGGTCTTGGATACCTCCTGACTTTTCAGCATCTTATCGATACAAGTCCCGGCAGCGGTCTTATTTTTCGTCCACTGACACCTATACTTGAAACAAAAATATATCTAATCTGGAAAAAATATCAGATATTTACCCCTATTGCAGAACGACTTTTAGAATACCTAAAAAACAGATACTTCAAATAAAAACAGACATATAGTTTACTATTTCATACTTCCATACACTTTATTTATACTAATCGACTAATTTCCTTTCATTACATCGTTTTCTGCAATTCTTAGAAACGGATGTCATTCTTTTTTTATTTTTTCCGAAGCCAAGAAACAGCCAGATGCAAACCCCCTAGGCAACCTGCAGTGACTTTGGAAAAAAATTAGAAGTTCTTGACTTCTGCTTGAAAACCTAAGATTTTTTGCATATCCTGCTTCCATGCAGGGTATGCAAAAAAAGGGGCGTGTTTAGCCCGTATGAAAGAGAAGCCATCTTATTGCGGTGGATCATATCCTTTGGTATGCCAGTAAAGTTTTGACTGCCATAAGGGCGAATTGCGCCCCGGTCTGTCCGGTTAGATGTACTAAGATGCAGAAGTCTTAGAACTTCTTACTTTTTGGAAACTGGAACAGCAGGCTGCCTAGGGGGTTTGCATCTGGCGTCCTCCATTGAAACCCTCCTTCTTCTTTTATTATAACCATAATATAAAAAAGCCGCTGCCAGAATAAAAATCCAAGCAGCGGCACTCTCTTATTTTTCCTCATACTCCAAATAAGCTCCACGCATAGGGCTTACTGCATGTTCACTAAACAACCGAAGCGCACCTCTTTGATACCTCATTTTTCTAGGCGTCCAATTTTTCCGACGCTCTTCTAAAATCTGTATCATCTCTTCCGGCGTCTTTCTTTCCCCATTCACTCCAATTAAATTTAATTTTCGTTCCATTACATCAATTTCAACCAAATCTCCCTCTTCTACCAAAGCAATCGGTCCTCCATCCGCTGCCTCTGGACTGCAGTGCCCAATTACCGGTCCTGTCGATGCCCCAGAAAAGCGTCCATCTGTAATCAAAGCAATACTGCGTCCAAGTTCTTTATCACTGCTGATTGCTTCTGAAGTATAAAACATTTCCGGCATCCCACTTCCTTTCGGTCCTTCATATCGAATAAATACCGCATCTCCTTTTTCCACTTTATGCTTTAATACCGCATCTAAACACTCTTCCTCACTGTCAAATGGCTTTGCACGAAGAATTGCACGAAACATCTCTTTTGGACAAGCTGTATGCTTGATAACTGCTCCCTCTGGTGCTAAATTTCCACGAAGAATGGCAATACTTCCGTCAACTCCTATCGCTTTATCATAAGGACGAATAATATCTTCTTTTTTCAGTTCACAGTGATATCGCTTATTAAATTCCTGCAGCCATTTCTCACAGCGATCATAAAATCCATTCTGTTTCAGTTCCTCTAAATTTTCTCCAAGTGTTTTTCCTGTTATAGTCATCACATCTAAATGCAAATGCTGCTTTATCTCTTCCATAATAGCAGGCACACCACCAGCATAATAGAAACATTCTGCTGGCCACCGACCAGCAGGGCGCACATCTAACAGATAGCGAGCATTTCGATGCAGCTGATCAAAAGTATCTCCGGTAATCTCAATTCCAAGCTCATGTGCAACCGCAGGAATATGCAGCAGACAATTTGTACTTCCAGATATAGCAGCATGAACTAAAATGGCATTTTCAAAACTTTCTTTTGTAACAATCTTACTTGGACGCATTGCATCCACTCCTGCCAACTTTACAGCAAGTTTACCTGCCTCACGAGCAAATACCAGCAAATCTGGACTAGTTGCAGGCATCAATGCACTTCCCGGAAGAGCAAGCCCAAGAGCCTCTGCCATAATCTGCATAGTAGAAGCCGTCCCTATAAAAGAACAAGCCCCGCAGCTTGGACAAGCATTATTTTTTGCCCAATTTAACTTTTCTTCATCAATTTCTCCTCTCTGGTACTTTGCACTATACATTCCTAACTGCTCTAATGTCAGCATATCCGGTCCGGCATTCATCGTTCCACCCGGCACAACAACTGCCGGAATATCGACACGGCAAAGTCCCATTAAATTTCCCGGAAGCCCTTTATCACAGCTAGAAAGATAAACTCCGGCATCAAAAGGTGTCGCATTTGCATGAATTTCAATCATATTTGCAATCATTTCCCGGCTGGCAAGACTAAAATTAATACCATCCGTTCCCTGACTTTCTCCGTCACAGATATCCGTACAAAAATAACGTGCGCCATACCCGCCTGCTTCTAAAACACCTTTTCTCACTTCTTCCACTAAAATAGGAAGATGTCCGCTACCCGGATGGCTATCTCCTGCAGTACTTTCAATGATAATCTGTGGCTTTGATAAATCCTCCGGCTTCCATCCTGTTCCAATCCGCAAAGGATCTAATTCTGGTGCTAATTTGCGCATTTCCTGACTTTTTAAACAACCCATCTTTTTTCATCCTTTCTATATATAATATAATAAATTCTCCTTAAATTTTAACATATAACAACATAACACGTAACTCAAATATTAACTAAAAATACCAAATTATGCAAAGAATGATATAATCAATGCTACTATAAAACCAGTTCCGCCAACAAGCGTTTCCATAATTGTCCATGTCTTTAAAGTCGTTTTTTCATCCATTCCAACCAAAGATTTTACCAGCCAGAAACCGGAATCATTAAAATGAGAACATACGGTAGCACCACCTGCTACTGCTGCCGTTGTACAAGCTAAATAAAGCGGTGATAATTCCGAAATTCCTGGAATTGCAGCAATAATTCCTGCTGCCATTGTCATAGCTACTGTAGCAGAACCCACGCAAATCCGTACCAATGCTGCTACTAAAAAAGCCAGCACAACAATCGGCAAAGACATAGAAGAAACCGCATTTCCAATTACATCACCTAATCCAGAATACTGCAATACATAACGAAGTACTCCACCACAAGCTGTCACTAATAAAATCAATCCCGTTGGCTCTAAAGATTTTGTCATAACTTTTTCTAACTCTTCTGTACTATATCCATGTTTCAGTCCTAATACCAACATAGCAACCACAGTAGCAATCAAAAGTGCGACAAAAGGTTCTCCAAGAAATCCAAAGAACGGCTGTACTCCACTTAATGCTGGCACTACTCCTGCTACAGAATCACAAATAATCAATACCAAAGGAATCAAAATAATTCCCACAATTACCCAGAAATTCGGCAGCTTCGATTCATCAAAATCCTGCTGATTTGCTACATGTTCAGGAACTGGAATATGATATTTCTTTCCACAAATCGCTCCCCAAATCGGACCTGCTACAATCATTGAAAAGATACCGCAGCAAACACCTACTAAAATAACCCATCCTAACTCTACTTCTAACATAGTAGCAACCAAAATCGGACCCGGTGTAGGAGGAATAAATGCATGACCTACTGCTAAACCGGCAAGCAGCGGAATTGCATAAAATAAAGAAGAACGCTTTGTTCTTTTGGCAAGTGAAAATGCCAAAGGAATCAAAATAATCAACCCCGCATCAAAAAATACTGGCATTGCAATAACTAATCCGGTGATTCCAAGTGCCCAAGCTGCCTTTTCATCTCCAAACCATTTCACCATCGTAACAGCTAACGTTTGCGCCCCCCCAGAAACTTCCAAAATTGCCCCAAACATAGAACCAAGTCCTACCAGTAAAGCAATTCCTTTTAATGTATTGCCTATTCCATCATTTACCGCTGTAATAATATCTCCGGCAGGCATCCCGGCAAGCAAACCGATAGAAATTGCACCGATTAAAATGGATATCATAGCCTGAATCTTAAATTTAATAATTAAAACCAATAAAATAACTAATCCTATTATCGCCGCTATTACTAATCGTGTTGGATTCAATTCAGCCGTCATAATCATTCCCTCTTTTCTTATTTATTTTATTTTCTCTTCATTCACAATTTTACAATTTTGTCACTATCGCTCTTCTTTATTATTTATAGTTCTGATACGATTATTCATAATTGCCAGATATCTGATGAATTTCTACTTTTCCCCTCCTTTTTCTTAAATTTATCTGACGTCATATGTTTTTATAATATAAGTATAATATTTCTTTTAAATTTCGTCAATACATCAGATGTATTTTATTTTTCTTCTCTCTTTTACACAAAAAAAGCAAGAATTTCACTTTTAAAATCCTTGCTTTTTGTTAAAAATGACGAATAAAAATAAATTTCTATAAAAAATACCTTTTGAAAATCATAACTTTTTTTATAACATCTGATGTATTTATTCTTCTTGTTCCTTCTCTTGCTTTTCCTGAGTTTGTTCAAAATCTTTTGAAATTTCTTGCTCTTGAGTTTCCTTCTCCTGCATTTCCTGCATTTTTTGTACTATATCCTGTGTTTCTTCCTTTTCTTCTTGATTATGATGCTCTTTCCATTGTCGGAATAATGCCTGCCGATTATAAGTTAAATGCATTACCATCGCACATTTTGCTCCAACAGAATCACGCTCTAAAATAGATTCTACAATCGCACGATGTGTTTCAATCGTTTCTTCCATTAACATCCGATGTGTTAAGTTAGCAAATGTCATAACGGCTGTATTAATCAAAGGAATCAATGTTTCTACCACACGATTCTTACTGCACCTTGCAATACAAGTATGAAAAGCAATATCTTTTGGAATATGATTTCTTCCGCTTAAATACATCTGTTCTGTTTCATCACAAAGCTGTTTTAACTGCTGTAGTTCCTCCTCCGTTCCATATTTCGCCGCCTGTGAAGCAATCTCTGGTTCTAACATCAGCCGGACATCAAATAATTCCAAAGCCAACTGATACTTATCTTTCATTTTTGAAAGTCCAAGTGGATCTTCATCTAAAGAACTTGTTCCGATTACATAAGTTCCAGAACCTCTGCGTACTTCCAAAATCCCCTTTGAAACCAGTCCTTTTACAGCCTCCCGAACAGTACTGCGTCCTACCCCAAATCTTTCGGCTAGTTCAAATTCATTTGGAATCCGCTGCCCCACTTCAATCGGTTCTTGTAAAATAAAATTCATCAATTCATCTTCAATTTGCTCCCCCAGCAGCTTTTTATCTATTTTTTCAAAACGATACACTGCTCTCCACTCCTTTCTTTCTAGTCACCCGAACACACATTCCCCCCCTATTTGCAAAAAAAATCCCTTTATACCAAAAGAGCTGCTTCTGAAATAAAGGGATAAAGGAATTTAATGATGAAACAACCGAATTCCAGTAAAAGCCATAGCAATCTGATACTTATTGCAAGTCGCAATCACATGATCATCTCGAATCGATCCTCCGGGCTGAGCAATATACTGTACACCGCTGCGATGCGCCCGTTCAATATTATCCCCAAATGGGAAAAATGCATCTGATCCAAGAGCTACACCACACATTTGATTCAGCCAATCCCGTTTTTCTTCTTTTCCCAATCGTTCTGGTTTTACTCGAAAAGTATGTTCCCATACTCCATCTGCTAAAACATCCATATCATCTTCTCCAATATAGACATCAATTGCATTATCCCGATCGGCACGTCCAATCTGATCGAGGAACTGCAGTCCTAATACTTTTGGATTCTGACGAAGCCACCAATTATCCGCTTTTTGCCCTGCTAATCTAGTACAGTGAATACGTGACTGCTGCCCTGCACCGATTCCGATTGCCTGTCCATCTTTCACATAACAAACCGAATTTGACTGTGTATATTTTAATGTAATCATCGCAATAGCCAAATCAACTTTTGCTTTTTCAGGAATCTGTGTATTCTCTGTTACTATATTAGAAAAAGAATTGGTATCTATCTTTAATTCATTTCTGCTCTGTTCAAATGTAATGCCAAATACTTGTTTCCGTTCGATTGGATCTGGGACATAATCCGGATCGACAAGAAGAATATTGTAATTTCCCTTTTTCTTTGCCTTTAAAATCTCCAAAGCCTCTGCTTCATAACCCGGTGCAATAATTCCGTCGGAAACTTCTCGTTTAATCATTCGGGCAGTGGATACATCACAGATATCCGATAATGCAATAAAATCTCCAAAAGAAGACATCCGATCGGCTCCTCTGGCTCTTGCATAAGCACATGCCAAAGCAGACAATTCTCCTAAATCTTCCACCCAGTAAATCTTTTTTAATGTATCGGAAAGAGGAAGCCCTACGGCTGCTCCTGCCGGAGAAACATGTTTAAAAGAGGCAGCAGCCGGAAGATTAGAAGCTGCTTTTAACTCTTTTACTAACTGCCAGCCATTAAGTGCATCTAAAAAGTTAATATAACCGGGTTTTCCGTTTAATACTTCGATTGGCAGATTTCCCTGTTCCATATAAATACGGGAAGGTTTTTGATTGGGATTACACCCATATTTTAATTCTACTTCGGTTTCTTTTTTATCACCAAGCCACTGTATAACAGATGTTTCGCTCATTTTTCTATTTTCCTCCTCTATCTTTATTTCAACCGGTAAATGTTTTTTTATACAGAACAAGAACCATTTTTATTAATAATTTTACTTTGATATGTTCCGTCTGCAATGGTAATATATCGAACAAACAAAGATATTTTATTTTCTTCATTTAAAGAATTCCAAATTAAATCTGTAAATTCCTCTATATCATCCAATATTTCTACCAATTTTGGCTCTCCTTCAAAACTTGGCAAAGGTGTTCCGTCACAACGATAAGTATGAATAAAATGTCCCTCTCCTGCTGCCGGATCAGAATATGCAAATGTATAACGATTGCATGTGTTTGGATTTCCGTTTTGTGTCTTTAAAATTGACATAGCATAGTGATAACTGCCGCTTTCTATATGCAGAATACCGGAAATTCTTGGGGTATAATTCGGAGCATCCGGTTCAAACTCTCTGGTCCGAAGTGCTTGTTCAAATGTTTGCTGTTTATCCATCAATTCATAAATGGTATCTGTTTGATCTCCGTTTGTTACAATCGTTTTATTTCCAAGTACTCGTACTGGTGCATAAATAACTAAACTGGGATCGACTAACTTAGATGGTTCAAAAGCCTGTGTACGAATACCTGTTCCTTCTTCTACAAAAATTCGATTTCTGCTGTTTTCACTTCTTCCCATAATAAAATAGGCAAGAACAGCTTTTGTATTGTCTGGTGTTTTTCCAATTACAATTCCACGTCCCGGATAAGTATTTTCTTTTAACTCTTTTTCTAATGATATAAAATCCATTGATTGTTTCCTCCAATTTGTAATGGCTTTCATTCTTTTGGCTTGTGTCAATTAGCAATTTCTATTATTATATCATAAACTTTCCAATTATACTACCTAAATATATAAATTCCTAAGATAAACTTATAAATTAAAAAAAGGATAAAATATAAAAATTTTAAAATTTATTTGAATCATAGAAAACTTTAATAAGTCTTTTGGAATTGGAGAATGGAGGAAGAACGCCAAAGGACGCTAGATTCAAAAACGGTGGGCAGCCTGCTGTTCCGATTTCCAAAAAGCAAGAAGTTCTAAGACTTCTGCCTTTTCCTTTCTCCAACCGGAC
>CAJUGZ010000197.1 GCA_910585855.1 uncultured Lachnospiraceae bacterium
ACTTAGACGCTGTATTTTAGCGTCTTATGTGTCCGTTACGAGGAAATGCTAAGCGCAAGCGGGCCCGGAGCAGACCCTCCTTCGGATTTTATCGTCCTCTCAACTCATATTTTATAACATCCATTGTTACAGAACCATCTGCAAAAAAAGATATCCCATCTGCCGATAAATCCGTATACATAGTCACAGAAAGCACCTGTTCCCCATCATTTACAAATACTTCTGCACTAAAATTGTCAAGAATTATCCTTAACTTGATTTCTCCATCCACATTTTTTACATAACTGCGGCGCTGATTAATAATTGCTCTTCTAGAACCGGAAAACTTTCTGTCCACTTTTAATGTTGACTCATAAGGCCGAAAACTAAAAGATGTCTGATAAATTTCATTTTGAGCAAAGCGTACTGCAAATTTTTTATATATATTTTGTTTATCCCCGGCATGAACGGAAAGTTCTAAATCGACTTTTCTTCCTTTTATTCCGTCTAGTTTTAAAATATCGGTAAAGGTAATATGCTCATATCTTACTTCTGCTCTGCGCAGTGTTTCTAATTCCCGAATCGGTTTTTGAAACAGGCGTCCGTTTTTTACCGAAAGCTCTCTTGGCAGGCTCATCTGACCAAACCATGGTCGTTTTGAAGAATGTAGATTTGTCGTATCCCAGTTTTGCATCCAGCCAATCATAATTCTTCTTCCGTCCGGTGCAAGAATGGTCTGTGGTGCATAGAAATCAATTCCGTAATCAATCGCCTGATTTTGTTCTTCTGTAAAGGTTTCTGTTTTTTCGTCATATTCTCCAATTATGCAAAGTGTTCCATTTCCGTTATGATATTCTAAACCCTGCGGCAGCATATCCTGAGGACTAACCAATAATACCTGTTTTCCATCCAGTTCAAAAAAATCTGGACACTCCCACATTTTTCCAAAACGATCCTGATTGGCTATTAAGGTTTTTTCATAGTTCCAATGAAATCCATCTTTGCTGCTGTAGAGAAGAATCCGTCCGTCTTTCTTTCCATCACAATTTCCCACTACACAGCGAAAAGAACCATCCGATGTAATCCAAAGTTTTGGATCTCGAAAGTCAAACCGACTTGCACCTTCCGGCAAATCCTTACTGCTTAGTACTGGATTTCCCAAATATTTTTCATAGTCCATTCCATCTCCTACTGCAATACACTGTGTCTGTACATCACAAACTGTTCCGTCTGGCTGTGTTTCTTTTGAAACTCCGGTATAAATTAATAGATGTCTGCCATCCGGCAATACGGCTGCACTTCCAGAAAAACAGCCATCTCTGTCATAATCCATATCCGGTGCTAAGGCTGTTGGAAGCTGCTCCCAATGTAACAGATCCCTGCTTACCGCATGTCCCCAATGCATCGTTCCCCAATGGGAATGATATGGATGATACTGATAAAACAGATGATATTGACCCTTATAAAATGAAAATCCATTTGGATCGTTCATCCAGCCCACCCGGGCAGACAGATGAAACTCTGGTCTTGCTTCGTCTGCAATCTTTTTTTCTGTTACTTCTTCGTATTTTCGTGCATCACGTAGAATTTGACTCATTCTGATAACACTCCTTTTCTGTCATTAATAATTAATTTTCTTCTGATATATAACGGTTATATGCTTCCTGATAGACTTTCTGCAGTTCTTCCATTCCGCAGCTCGTTTTTAAAGTATTTAAATAACTTGCCCATTCTTCATCTGTCGGTCCGCCGTTCTTTAGCCACAGACCTTCATTTTCTGCAACGGTATTTTCAAAGTCTACTTTATATAAATCAATCGTATCCAATTCTTCTTCGGTGTACACACAATCTACTGGATAGGTAACGGTACTGTCCACATATGACATCCAAAACTCATTTAAGTCTGTCAATCGCTCAATCGCACGAGGCTCCATTTGAAAAGTGGTATCATAGTACTCACTCAGAATCAGCTTTGGTCCATATACTTCCTGCTCCCCTTTTAACTCTCCGGCACTTTTTCCATACTTTTCTCTGCTTTCTTCATCAGAAATACTCTGCCAAACACCATTTTCATCTTTTTCTGTAAAATAAACACCAATTGGTCCATACTGAAGCTGCATAACAATTTCTGGATCATACCACTGATCATAAAATTTTAAAAGATTGGCAGGACTTTCGCAGTCACTTGTAATATTCAAATTTCCACTGTTGATTGCCCCCCCAGTACGTACTGTTACATGATGCGTACCATCTGGTCCGTCAAGAATCGGAAGAAAGACATAATCGTCTGCATACTCTCCCATTACTTCTTCAATATACCACCAAGTGGTCACTCCGACATACCCCTGTGAACATTTTGCAATTAACTGTGTATCTGACTGGCTGAACATACCCAAATCCATCAATCCCTCTTCAAACCAGTTGTGAAAATAAGTAACTGCTTCCCGATAGGAATCGGATGCACATACAAACTCTACCGTCCCATCCTCTTTTAAAACCAGATCGTTGCAGACATCATTTGGCCAATTTGTAAAACCAAATCCGGCATAAAAGATATTCTGTCCCCAGCACCACTGATCAAATCCGGTACTCATAGGAATCGTTGAACCTGCCTCATTTCCATAATACTTTGCACTCATATCGTTGTCTTTAAATGCTTTCAAAGCAGTATGAAGCTCATCTAATGTAGTCGGAACAGGCAGTCCCAGATCATCTAACCATGCCTTATTAATCATACTAAACTGCGGAATCGTATAAATGCTATAGTCTTCCTCTGCACCGATTCCGGCTGTCCCCATTCTTTCCCCTGCCGGAAGACCGTAGATACCACCGTCACTCATTGTAATTGCTGCACGGATATCTGGATTTTCTTCAAGAATCTTGCTTAAATTCGGCATATATTCTTCCGTTAAATAAGGTGTCAAATCTAAGAATACACCATCTGCCCCATAATTGGCAATATCATAATTGCTGAATCCGACCGCCATAAAAGCATCCGGCAGATCGCCTCCTCCGATTCGGATATTTACTTGTTCTGCCAAAGAATCACTCATACAAGTCCAATCTATTTTTACTCCGGTATCTTCCTGAATCTTATTTAAAACAACATTGTTGTCATATCCGCCGCTTAAAGCACTCATACCGCTTATAACGGAAAATGTTGTCTGAGAAGTATCCGTATTGGCAGTCTTTGGATCTTGATTTTCCGTTGGCGTATTTTTACCGCCACATGCTGTTACTGATACCATCAGTCCGGCAGTAAATACATAACTCATCCATTTTTTCCACAATCCTACTTTTTTCATAATTTTACTCCCTTCTTTTGATTTCACTTTAAAATCCCATTTTTTATTTGATATTATCAGCCTTTTACTGCTCCAGCCATAAATCCTTTTTCAAAGTATTTTTGTACAAACGGATATATAATCAGCATCGGTGCAGCCGCAACAATAATAGAAGAAAATTTAATCATCTTAGTCAGTTTATTTAATTCTGCATAACCGCCGGACACCATACTTGACTGGCTGGCACTGGCAGAACTTTTAATCAATATTCCCCGAAGCACCAATGGCAAAGGAGCATATTCATCTCCCGGCAGATAAATCATTGCTGTAAACCAGTCATTCCAATAGGCAACCATACTAAATACTACCATAACCGCCATAATCGAACGGCTTAAAGGCACTACAATCTTAATAAAAGTCAGCCAATTTGAAGCACCGTCTATCTTTGCAGCTTCAATCATCTCCTTTGGAATACTATTTTCAAAAAAGTTCCTTACAATAATCATATTGCCGACTGCCACTCCGCCCGGAAGAAACAGTGACCACATACTATTTAAAAGCCCTGTATTTTTTACTGCCAAATAAGTAGGAATCAGCCCACCGCCAAAATACATAGTAATAATAAAGAAAATGCTTAAAAGTTTTCGCCCCGGCAAATCCTTTACGCTAAGCGGATATGCCGTCAAATAAACCATTGCTACCGAAAATACCGTTCCTATAATTGTATACTTTATACTATTTATGTACCCTGTAAAAATACCACTGTCCGCAAATACTGCTTTATATCCGTCTAAGGTAAACTGACTTGGCAGGAAAAACGTTTTGCCCGCATATACATCATATGGATTGGATACAGATGCAATCAGTACATAATATAAAGGATATGCAACAATCAATAAAATCACTGCACAGAGTACAACCAAAACAATATCACTGGTTCGTTCCGAAAATCCACTTAAACCGGTTTTTCTTTTCATAATATCCCTCCTATATAAAACTTGTATCTTCAGAAATTCTGCTGGCAATTTTATTTACTATAAGCAGCAAAATAATATTTACGATGGTATTAAACAGACCGATTGCCGTTGAGTAACTATACCTTGCACTTTCAATACCCTGCTGATATACATATACAGAAATTACATCACTAGTTGCCTTATTTAAATCCGTCTGTAAAAGCCATACTTTTTCAAATCCGACATTCATTAAACCGCCTGCACTCATAATCAGCATTAAAACTATTGTAGGAATTAATTCTGGTATATCAATATACCAAATTCTCTGAAACATAGAAGCACCGTCTATCTTTGCCGCTTCATAATGGGAAGTATCAATATTAGACAAAGTAGCCATATAAACAATAATTCCCCAGCCTGCATCCTGCCAGATACCAGAACTAATAAAAATGGTACGAAATGCAGAAGCCTCTGATAAAAAATCAATATTTTTTCCGATTAATAAATTAATCAAACCGCCGGAAGGATCTAAAAAAATCCGAATCATACCACAGATAACCATAATAGAAATAAAATGCGGTGCATAAAGCACGGTCTGTACTATTCTTTTAAAACGTTTAAATCGTAATTGATTGATCATCAATGCAAGAATAATCGGAATCGGAAAACTCCACAATAATCCATATAAACTGATCAGAATCGTATTCTTAATCATTCGAATACAGTTTGGTGAACTAAAAAACCGCTTAAACCAATACAGTCCTACCCACTCACTTCCCCACATACCACGATTGGCTTTATAATCCCGAAACGCAATCTGTATGCCATACATCGGATAATATTTGTAAATAATTGTTAATACAAGCGGAATCAAAAGCATGACATATAATTGCCAGTGATCTGCCATACGTCTTTGCAAAGACTTTCGATTCTTGATTACTATCGAACTGGCAGCAGCTAACTTTTTCTTTTTCATATCCCTTCTCCTTTCTTTTTCAGAAAACCAGAATTCATAAAATGCGCATTTTTTGTGAAACGTTATTTATTCTGTTAAATAGAACTACCACACTTTTTGTTCTATGTCAACTATTATCTTGGATTTTCTTTCTAATTTTTGTTAATTTTAGCTATTTATACAAAAAAAGTCTTGAATTTTTATAGATATTTTCTAAGAATTTTACGTGAAACGTTTCATAAAATTTATTTTATACTCTCTTTACAAATACTTTTTATTAGAGTATAATAACAAATAAATATCCATAAATCCTTTTTTCTCTATAAAAAATACCAATATTTTTTCTCTGTAATATACATATTTTTTTATTATTTATATTGTTTCATGAAATTATAAAAAAGGAGGTACTTATGAAAAAAGAATATTCTTCTCCAACCATGAAAGATGTTGCCAAAGAAGCTGGTATTGCTCTTGGTACAGTGTCCAAAGTAGTAAACGGTCTTCCTGTAGGCGCATCTTACCGAATCCGTGTAGAAGATGCAATTAAAAAATTAAATTATCAGGTCAACAGTTACGCACAGGGGTTAAAAGCAAATAAAACCTATACAGTTGCTCTTTTAATTCCCAATACCAAAGAACCTTTTTTTGCATCTCTTACTTATTATATCAATCTTGCCCTGCTAAAACGCAAATACCGTATGCTGCTTTGCTCTACAGATTTTGACTCCAAACAGGAACAAGAATATGTTACTATGGCACAGCAAAACAAAGTAGACGGCATTATCGGTTTAACTTATAACCCTAATTTAATAGTAGAAGAAAATACACCCTTTGTTGCCATCGACCGTTCTATGGGAACAAATATTTCATGCGTTGCCAGTGATAACTTTGCCGGTGGACAGTTAGCTGCAGAAAAACTGGCTTCTTTAGGCTGTAAAAATGTCGCTTTTTTACGAATTGGATCTTCTCTAAACAACGAACCGAACAAACGAAAAGCCGGTTTTGAAAACGGCTGCCTCTCCTGCGGATTAAACTATGAAATGAAAATTCTTGAAGATGGTACACCCTATGAAGAATTTGATCAATTTCTAATTCAACATATCCAAAACGGAAAACTGTCCTTTGATGGAATTTTTTGTGTAACAGACAGCCTTGCCTATTATATTTTAAATACATTAAAAAAACTAAATCAAAATGTGCCAGAAGATGTGCAGATTATCGGATTTGATGGTGTCAGTTTCTTTGGAGAACAAAACTATGTCTGTTCTACCATTGTACAGCCAGTTTCAGAAATTGCAGAAATATGTGTAGAACTCCTTCTTCAAGAAAATATGAAAACCAAACCTCCTCTTATCTGCCTTCCCGTCACTTATGTATCCGGCGGCACTACCAAAGAAGCATAATTCGAAGAAGGACACCAACAGCCAAACGGAGTGCTATTCCGCTCCCGCCTGCACTTAGCATTTCCCATTTTCATAGCGAAACACATAAAACACAAAAACACAGCTATACCGTGCCTAAGTGCCGATGGGAAATGATGACCCTGCATAGCACTCCGTTCGACTGTCGGCTGTGTACTCCAAACCAAAAAAATTACAGCAAAAAGAGAGCCAACAAACTGTAATTATAAGTCTGTTGGCTGTGCATCTGGTTCTTTGATAATATATTGTTCTCCCCGATAAACAGAAATTTTTCACTATCCTAACCAACCGTTATAAAATGCTTGTACTCCAAAATATGCCCCTATACTCAAGCCTATTATAGTTGCTCCTATAACACAAATCGTCCATTTTCTATTTTGCAGACAATATTCTATACTTTTTTTAATTTCACTCATTTTCTATCTCCTCAAATCCCGATTTTGTCGCTTTATTGTTCAGCTCTGTATTTTTGTTTCAATAATTGATATTTGCTTTTCTCGCTTGACTGCATAAGTCCCGAGCAGATAACGTGTAGCTTTTTCCATCCTTAATAAAATGTGTTCCACACTGCCGAAACTCAAAATGCACTTTATGGGCGATACATTGCTCCCGTATGGAAAGCACCCAAGCATAATCAAGCGGTCTGGCGTTTCTGTCTGACTCGCCGCCAACCACAACTAATTCAACATTGTTAAGATAAGCGGTAAGATTTATCTCTTCAATCAATGGCTGACAAATAATATTTTTATGTTTTATAGGCACTTCATTGAAAATAGAAAGCCTGTAATCAGCTCTGTCTTGATTTTCTACCGTGCAGCCAACCGTAACATTATCGTATCCATCATTCCAGTCTTCTGGGATGCAATCCATAAACCGCTCAATACGCTTTGTCAAAAACAGAAAGTGCAAATCTGAACGCTCCCGTATCATCTGCCAACATTCAGAACGCCATTTATCGGCATCTTCAATCAAAAAATCTGTAGAAAAGCACAAATTTATGATCTGTCCCGATTTCATTTTATATGCCCCCGATTTATTTTTAGCGATAGGAGCACAAAAATTATCCATCTTTACAATATTGTTCGTATCAATCCCACGCTTGAAATCACCCTTATAAATGTAACAATACCTGCATCCTTCACTATATTTATGGCAGCCACGCCACGGATTCCACATTGTCATAATCAAGCACCTCACTAAATGTCATTTTTCCGCTGCTTCCGGGGCAGAAATATACTCTAACATTTTCATTCACTCTTCTCATAAATTCTATCACTATCATTATATACAATTAGCCGAATAAATTCAAGCTCTGACTAACTTCTTTGCTTGGTGTAAATTATAGGCTCTGTCTTATTTAGCACCTTATATGTCTGCTACGAGGTTATAAGGGGGAGGACGCCAGATTCGAAAACAGTGGGCAGCCTGCTGTTCCGGTTTCCAAAAAGCAAGAAGTTCTAAGACTTCTGCCTTTTCTTTGCTCCAACCGTACAGACCGGGGCGCAATTCGCCCTCTTTTCAGCCGAAACGAAACAGATGTAAGGAAGGATTTTACCAACCATAAGAGATCCTCTTTTCTATTATCCGGGCTAAACACGCCCCTTTTTTTTCACACCCTGCAT
>CAJUGZ010000198.1 GCA_910585855.1 uncultured Lachnospiraceae bacterium
TCCACAGAAGCCAGACTTTCTAACCATTCTCCGAAGTCGCATACAAAGGAAACGAACAAACCGCCTCTCGCTGTTGGCTGGATTACGGCAGAAATGCTTTTTTTGTTTTTTTCTTTTTTTCCGAACTCAAGAAACAGCCAGATGCGAATCCTCCAGGCAGACTGCAGTGACTTTGGAAAAAAGTTAGAAGTCTTAGAACTTCTTGCTTTTTGGAAACCGGAACAGCAGGATGTCTGGAGGATTCGCATCTGGCGTCCTCTCCCCAAAGACTTATGGAAGATTCTTTTATTTTTTGTTGCAATCTAAGAATTTGTAGGGTAAAATAGGAAATGAGATCTATTTTGTGCAGCTTTGAAAAGATTTTGGAAGATTTTAGTAATTATTGGAAATGTTTGGATAAAAGAATGTAAAGGTAAGGAGGAATTGGCTGTATGGAAATGCAGATTATTGAACAATATTTGGACGAGTTATTGGAAAAAACAACAGTAGATATTCCGGCTTGGAATATTGAAAAGGCACGGGCAGGAAAGAAATCTAGCTGGGATTATATTGATGGTTGTATGATTATGGCTGTTTTAGAGTATTATAACTGTACTGGGAATGGGAAGTATTTAAAGTTTGCAGATACATATGAAGACTATCGGGTGCATGAAGATGGCTCGATTGATGGGTTTGAATTAGAAAAGCAAAATTTGGATGATGTAAATGGGGGGAAGAATTTTTTTGAATTATATCGTCTGACAGGAAAAGAAAAATATCGTAAAGCATTGGATACAGTTTATGAATTAGTGAAGAACCAGCCAAGAACGAAGGAAGGAAATTTCTGGCATAAAAAGATTTATCCAAATCAGGTTTGGTTAGATGGTTTGTATATGGCACAGCCGTTTTATATGGAATACGAAACAAAGTTTCATAATAAGGAAAATTATAAGGATATTTTTCAGCAGTTTTTTAATGTAGCAGAGCTGCTTCGGGATAAGGAAACCGGACTTTATTATCATGCATATGATTCTTCAAGAGAGATGTTTTGGTGTAATAAGGAAACCGGACTTTCTAAACATTTTTGGCTTCGGGCTCTTGGATGGTATTCTATGGCACTTTTGGATACTTTGTATAAGTGTGAAAAGACCGGTTATGAAGCGGAATATGAAAAGTTAAAGGGAATTTTTATTGATTTAATGGAAGCCATGGTTCGCTTTCAGGATAAAAGCGGGATGTGGTATCAGGTTGTGGATTTGGGCGGTCGTGAGAAAAATTATTTGGAAACCAGCGGCAGTTCCATTATGGCATATTGTATGCTGAAAGGAAGCCGCCTTGGAATTTTGCCGAAAGAGTATCAGGAGTATGGCAAAAAAGCATTTCAGGGAGTTTGCGATACTTATCTTGTTACCGATACAGGAAAGATGAGTTTAGGCGGAATCTGTCTGGTAGCAGGTTTAGGCGGAGCGAATATGAGAGATGGAAGTTATGACTATTATATGTCAGAGCCGGTTGTACAAGATGATGCAAAGGGAGTTGGTCCGTTTTTATTGGCATACAGTGAACTGCGCAGACTGTAAAGAAGAAAAATTATAAAACAATGGATGTTTTAAAAAATAATAGGTTTCTTGAGGAGTAAGAAAATGAGGAGCATGTATTATGATAGAAGTAAGTGCAGATAATAAAACGGAAAGTGCTCGTATTATGGTAATCGGCGTAGGCGGCGGCGGAAATAATGCGGTCAATAGTATGGTGGAAGATGGTGTTTTAGGAGTGACTTATGCCTGTTTAAATACAGATAAACAGGCATTGGAACGCTGTCAGGCAGATTATCATTTGCAGATAGGGCAGCAGCTTACAAAAGGATTAGGAGCAGGTGCAAAGCCGGAGATAGGAGAAGCTGCTGCATTGGAAAATGAAGATGAGATCCGTTCTTTGGTTAAGGATCAGGATATGGTAATTGTCACTTGCGGAATGGGCGGCGGAACAGGAACTGGCGGAGCACCAATAATAGCAAAGATTACACATGAACTTGGGATATTAACGGTCGGAGTTGTTACCAGACCGTTTCTGTTTGAAGGAAAGACACGTATGCGAAATGCAGACGGCGGAATTGAAAAATTAAAACAGTGTACGGATACTTTAATTGTGATTTCGAATGATAAGTTATTAGGAATTGTCGATCGAAAGACGACTATGCCGGAAGCATTAAAAAAATCGGATATGATTCTAAAACAGACGATACAGGGAATTACGGATTTGATCAGCCGTCCGGCTATGATTAATTTAGATTTTGCAGATGTTACTACCATTATGAAAGATAAAGGTACGGCTTATATCGGAATTGGAACGGGACATGGGGAGAACCGCACGATGGAGGCGGTGGAAAATGCATTAAACAGTCCTCTGTTAGAAACCAATATTGTCGGTGCAACCCATGCACTTCTTAATATTTCTGGTGATGTTACATTATGGGATGTAAACGAGGGAGCGCAACGGGTCAGAGATTTGGTATCGGAGGATGCCAATATTATTTTTGGCTCAATGTATGATGATGCTGAACCAGATACGGTAACAGTAACGATTATTGCAACCGGTGTAGACAGGGACGAGGAAGAGGGATCAAAGGAAGAAGAAACTCCTTCTCGGAGGGATTACGGTAGATTTGAATATGGGACAGAGTCATTTCCTTTCAGGCGTAAAAATGAAAGAGAGTTAGAAAGAAACGAGTCTGTTCAGGAAACCAATTATAATCAGCCGTCCCAAGGTCAGGGAAATCAAGACTATATGCAGGAAACGGGAGGTTATGCCTATCCGCCTCAGGAGGGCTATATGCAGTCTTTTCCGGGAGAGGGTAGTTATATGCAGCAGTCAGGCAGAGAAATTGGACAAGAGTATGGTTATCTGAATACAGGATATTATGGACAAAATGTTTCTGAAACGAAACCAGTAAACGAAACAAAGGTGTCAGGTACAGCAGGGCAGATGTCAGGAAAAAGTTTAGAAACGGGAAGAAATTTGGAAAATAGAAAGATTACTGAATTTCAAAGCAGAAAACCAGCAGAGCCAGAGCTGAAATATTCTACGATTCAGTCCAAAGCAACACAGATAAAAGATCCTGAACCAGAGAGAGAAACAAGAGAAATGTATCACAATAGAGAAGAGAACAATTCAGGATTTGTGATACCAGATTTTATAAAGAGGATTCGAGGAAAGCGGTAATTTTACCGTTTTCTAGGAATTCGTTTCTTGTAGATTTTTCTGCTGCCCAACAGCGGCAAAAGATAGTTAAAACCGGATAAATTCAGGTTTTCTTTTTTGAAATAATGTAATATATTGAAAACCGCATTGTTCTAGAATACTGCGAACTCGTTCAAATCCGTAGGCAAGGTGTTGCGGAGTATGTCCGTCCGATCCGATTGTGATAATCTCTCCTCCAAGTTCCCGGTATCGCTGTATAATTTCTGTTTTAGGATTTGGTGCATTTAGTCCGTATTTGAATCCGGCAGTATTCATTTCAATTCCCTTTCCCATAGCAATTAGCTTTCTTAAGCATTGCTCAATTACTTCCTGATAAATTTCATAGGAATAGGATTTTTTTTGAGAAGGTAAATATCGAACGATATAGTCTATATGTCCATAAACATCAAAGTCAGAACAGGTATGAAGATTTTCAAGGATCGATTCAAAATATTGAAGAATACCTTCTTCTTCCTGCTTTCCTTCCCAATAGGCGGGATAGTAGGGATCTATTTGATCAACTACATGAGAAGAACCAATAATAAAATCAAAAGGATAAGAAGAAGCCAGTTGCTTTAGTTTTTCTCCAAGATGCGGCATAAGCCCATATTCCATTCCAATTTTTATAGAAAGAGTGGATTGGTATTCTTTTTGCAGAGCCAAGAGAGTGGAAAAATATTCATCTAAGTTAAACAGGAATAAATTCGGATCGTTTGGGTAATCATAGTCGATATGATCTGTAATGCAGACTTCCTTTAGCCCTAAAGAAACGGCTTGATCTAACATACTGCGGACAGGTGTATCGGAATCACCGGAAAACTGTGTATGGATATGATAGTCATAAAACATAATGAGATAGCCTCCTTTTATTGGATTGTCGAATGTAGATCGGTAAACAATGATTTTAATATATAAAAAAAAGACAATCTATAGAATAGGATAAAAGTACCGATTTTCGTAATAAGTATGCAAAGAATTCATAAGGATTATGCAACATGTGCAAATATCTAGGAAATATCTATGAAATATTTTATGATTTTAATGAAAATTTAACTTGAAATTTTTGGATAGATTAGGTAGAATACAAATAGATTGATTTTTGTTTAACAATTCCAATAAAAAGCCACTTAATTTTTTATGGTAGGGGAAAAACCCTTACTTGATTGTGGTTGTTTATAAATTAAAATTCACATTAACATTAGGAGGATTTAGAAATGGCAGTAAGAGTAGCAATCAATGGTTTTGGTCGTATTGGTCGTCTTGCATTCAGACAGATGTTTGATGCAGAAGGGTATGAAGTAGTGGCAATTAATGATTTGACAAGCCCGGAAATGTTAGCACATTTATTAAAGTATGATACTGCTCAGGGCCCTTATAAGTATGCAAAGGCTGTAGAGGCAGGAGAAGATTCTATCAGCGTAAACGGGAAGAAAATTACGATTTACAAAGAAGCAGATGCTTCCAAACTTCCTTGGGGCGAATTAAAGGTAGATGTTGTATTAGAGTGTACTGGTTTCTATACTTCAAAAGAGAAGGCTTCTGCTCATATTAAAGCAGGCGCACGTAAAGTTGTTATTTCTGCACCAGCTGGAAATGACCTTCCTACTATTGTTTACAATGTAAACCATGAAACATTGAAACCTACAGATACAGTAATTTCTGCTGCATCTTGTACAACAAACTGCTTAGCTCCTATGGCTAAAGCATTAAATGATTTAGCTCCGATTCAGTCCGGTATTATGACAACCGTTCATGCTTACACAGGCGATCAGATGATTTTAGACGGACCACAGAGAAAAGGCGATAAGAGAAGAAGCCGTGCAGGTGCTTGCAATATCGTTCCAAACTCTACAGGTGCTGCAAAGGCAATTGGCTTGGTAATTCCTGAATTAAACGGAAAGTTAATCGGTTCTGCACAGCGTGTTCCTACTCCTACCGGATCAACAACAATTTTAATTGCAGTAGTAAAAGGAAATGTAACAAAGGATCAGATTAATGAAGCAATGAAAGCTGCTGCATCTGAGTCTTACGGCTACAATACAGATGAAATCGTATCTAGTGATGTAATCGGTATGACTTATGGTTCTTTGTTTGATGCAACACAGACTATGGTAGCTCCGATGGAAGACGGAAATACACAGGTTCAGGTTGTATCTTGGTATGACAACGAAAACAGCTATACAAGCCAGATGGTTCGTACCATTAAGTATTTCTCTGAATTGGCTTAATTTTGGCAAAAGACCTTATTTGAAAGGGGTCCGGTCATGGGACCGGGCTTCTTTTTATGTACACGCCGATGCAGAGGAACTATGCCATTGAAGTGGTGTATGATAAATTTATAATAAAAAAGGAGACTATTTATGTTAAGCAAGAAAACAGTAGATGATTTAACAAATGTTGCAGGAAAAAAGGTATTGGTACGCTGTGATTTTAATGTACCATTAAAAGAAGGCGTGATTCAAAATTATAACCGTATTGATGGTGCGCTTCCTACTATTAAGAAGCTGCTGTCTATGGATGCAAAGGTGATTTTATGCTCACATTTAGGCAAACCAAAGGGAGAGCCGCTTCCAGAGATGTCTTTAGCACCAGTAGCAGAGGCTTTGACAGAGAGATTAGGAGTAACCGTAAAATTTATTAATGATCCGCAGGTAACAGGACCAGAAACACAAAAAGCTGCTGCTGAATTAAAAGAAGGAGAAGTGTTATTGCTTCAAAATACCCGTTATAGAGTAGAAGAAACCAAATATGGCAAAGATGAAAAAGCAGAGGCATATGCAAAAGAACTGGCAGCTCTTTGTGATAATGAAATCTTTGTAAATGATGCATTTGGTACAGCGCATCGGGCACACTGCTCTAATGTCGGAGTAGCAAAGCTGACAAAAGAGAGCGTAGTTGGATACTTAATGGAAAAAGAAATTAAGTTTTTAGGTGAAGCAGTTGAAAATCCGGTTCGTCCGTTTGTAGCTATCTTAGGCGGTGCAAAAGTTTCCGATAAGATTAATGTAATCAATAATTTATTGGAAAAAGTAGATACTTTGATTATCGGCGGCGGTATGGCTTATACATTTTTAAAGGCACAGGGACAAGAAGTAGGAAATTCCTTATTGGAAGCAGATAAGATGGACTATGCATTAGAAATGGTAAAGAAGGCAGAAGAGAAAGGTGTAAAGCTGCTGCTTCCAATCGATCATGTAGTTGGGAAAGAATTTTCGAATGATACCGAGAAAAAGACAGTAGAAACAATGGAAGCTGGATGGTCAGGTTATGATATTGGACCAAAGACGATTGAATTGTATAAAAATGCATTGGCAGATGCAAAGACTGTTGTATGGAATGGACCAATGGGCGTATTTGAATTTGAAAATTTTGCACAGGGTACATTGGAAGTTTGCCGTGCCGTTGCTGACTTAAAGGATGCAACTACTGTAGTAGGTGGTGGAGATTCTGTAAATGCAGTAAAACGGCTTGGATTTGCAGATAAGATGACTCATATTTCAACCGGCGGCGGAGCTTCTCTTGAATTCTTGGAAGGAAAAGAACTGCCGGGTGTAGCTGCAGCACAGGGAAAATAAAAGAAAAAATAGACGGAGGATATTAGGATGTCAAGAAAAAAGATTATTGCCGGAAACTGGAAGATGAATCAGACACCAAGCCAAGCGGTTGCTTTGGTCAATCAATTAAAACCATTGGTTGAAAATCAGGATGTAGATGTAGTATTTTGTGTACCGGCGATTGATATTATTCCGGTTGTGGAGGCTTGCAAGGGCAGCAATATTCAAGTTGGTGCAGAAAATATGTATTTTGAGGAAAAAGGCGCTTATACCGGAGAAATTTCAGCAGAGATGTTAGTGGATGCAGGAGTTCAGTATGTAATTATCGGACACTCAGAAAGACGGGAATATTTTGCAGAAACTGATGAAACCGTAAATAAAAAAGTGCTTCAGGCTTTTGCACATGGAATTACACCGATTATCTGCTGTGGAGAATCTTTGACACAAAGAGAGCAGGGAATTACGATTGATTGGATTCGTCAGCAGATTAAAATTGCATTTTTACAGGTAACTGCAGAGCAGGCAGCAAAAGCAGTGATTGCTTATGAGCCGATTTGGGCAATTGGGACTGGAAAAGTTGCTACAACGGAGCAGGCACAAGAGGTTTGTAAGGCAATTCGGGATTGTATTGCTGAGATTTATGATGAACAGACGGCAGCAGCAATTCGGATTCAGTATGGCGGAAGTGTATCGGCAGCCAGTGCACCGGAATTATTTGCACAGGAAGATATTGATGGTGGATTAGTTGGGGGTGCTTCTTTAAAGCCTGATTTTGGAAAAATTGTAAATTATAATAAATAGAGGTTAAAAAATCAGCAGGGAATCATATAGAATGGTTGCCTGCTTTTTTAATTGTCTGTAATAGGAGATTTTGGTGTCCTAGCTAATTAGGTTTTTGGGGATAGGATGCAGTAAAGAGGTTTCTTTCACCGGACGCCAGAGGCGGTTTGCTTCTTTCCTTTGCTCGCTCCGGTCTCCGAACGCTAAGAAAGTCTAGGGCTTCTGTATCTAGGTACATCCAACCGGACGAACCGGGGCGCAATTCGCCCGTATCACAGACGAAACGTAGTTGGTGTAAGGAAGGATTTTCTAGACCATAAGGTAATCTCTCTTTTAATAATACGGGCTAAACACGCCCCTTTTTTTGCACACCCTGCATGGAAGCAGGGTATGCAAAAAATTCTAGGTGTTTCCACAGAAGCCAGACTTTCTAACCGTTCTCCGAAGTCGCATGCAAAGGAAAGAAGCAAACCGCCTCTGGCTGTTGATTGGATTACGATAGAAATTTGGATAAGGTTCTTTTTTGTTTCGGGGTCAAGAAACAGCCAGATTCGAAAATGGGAGGACAACCTGCAGTGACTTTGGAGAAAAGTTAGAAGTTCTGACTTCTGCTGAAAAACTTAAGATTTTTTTCACATACTGCTTCCATGC
>CAJUGZ010000199.1 GCA_910585855.1 uncultured Lachnospiraceae bacterium
CCAGTTCTCTTTTCTTCCTGTCTATAGCTGTCAGTAAACTTTCTGTTGCTTTAAAACGTCCATCCTCTGGTTTTTTCGCATTTGATGGAATTATCCAACTACGTCCTTCTCGTGTAGCTCCTGAAATTTTTCCTTCCGAGCAAAGTATACGCACCCGTCTGTCAGAAATCCCCCATTTTTCTGCTGCCTGTTTTACCGTTATATACATAAAGATCGCACTTCCTTTCTCTCAATAGTATATCCTATTTTCGGAATATTATCAACCCGAGAGGAACAATATTTTATTGTTTTCGGAATAATAAAAGACCCAAAAATGCAATAACTGCACTTTGAGCCTTATTTCCCACACTTTCAGTGTCAATAAACAAATCGTCTTTTAATTCTTTCCATGTAGTCAGATTATTCATTCCTTTCCAAATAATCCTTCAAATTTCTTTTAACTTACTCAATATCACATAATCAAGAAAAATATTCAAATTCAAAAGATGCCCTGTCTGTTTCAAACGCAAACAAGGTACAGCCATCTTTACGAAATCGATAGAAAGCCCGACAGGATGCACTCTCATGAATTGTCCTTACCATGTTTCCTCTCACCGGAGCCTTAAGAGGCCGCCCAGATGCTTCCAGTTGTCGGACATCCAATTCCAGATTACCCTGTATAACCCGAACCATTTTATTTTGAATTCTAACAACTCTAGCCCCCAGATAAGTAGCTATCCTATACTCCTTCCCCTGCCACAATATCACGCCTATAATACCAGTAAAATGAATCCCTGCCATAGGAATATCTGCCACTGACAGCATAACAGACCCGCCCGGAAAACAGCACTGTGTCCATATATACTCTTTAGGAAATGACCAGCCTCGATCTCCTTCCCAATATCCCCATGCATTATTCTGAAAAGAATACTTTTTTCCATTGATACACACATTTCCCCTAACCGAATGACGCATACTCCGCACACTGTGACGACATTGCATAAACGGCACTAATGCAAACGGTCCCATAATATCATATTTTAATGGGAAAAGCGTTCCAAAGTTTAATTTCCCCATAATAGTTAGCTGCGGTGTGTGTATCGCCAGATGAATACCCTTTTCACCAAATTGATTTTCTCCAATAAAAATATTTTTTTTTGTCCTCCGAAACGAATCTGCATCAAACACAACTGTCCATACATCGTTATCTGTAATAACCTGAATCGAACAGGTACGTTTATTCTCTGTTTTATGAATGGCAGGTATTACCGCTAAAGTCTGTGTATCAGATTGACACTTTAAATACCAACCATAAAAATAATTATACATATGCTTAATCTCCATGAAAAATAATACTTATTTTTCCACGAATAAGCCTGATTTATTCAAATAAACTTTCCTTCCGCTTTCTGAATCCCCGTCCTTCCTTATTCCGCTGCCCGCAATCTCTCAACAATACTCTGTTTCTCTAAATTTCTAAAACAAACATAAGGAATTAAAACTGCAAAGATTATCAAAACTGGTGTACAAATCACCAGCGGCACAAGTGTAAAATGAAATGTCGCTGTCCAATCCCCAGCTACCATCATCTGAACACCAATAGCCACAGCCAATGCTCCCAAAATATAAGATACAAGCAAAGTAATTCCTGCATAATACATCCCCTCGTATATCAACATATTCCGAAGCTGGCGTTTTGTCATACCAATACTTTGTATCATAGCAAATTCCTTTTGCCTAGAAACAATCGCCGTTACCATCGCATTGATAAAATTTAAAATTCCAATAAATGCTATAATAAAACTAATAGCAAAACCCATTACGGTATTTGCTTGTATCTGCTCCTGATAGTGTTCTATCAGCGTAGATTTTGATGTAAAGTTCAGACTTTTATCAACATTATTTCTATAATCCATCAGCATTTCTTCAGCCTGCAGTTGGTATTCTCCAGTCACATCGAAAAATAGTTTCCGTAAGGTGTTGTTTGGATACATTTCCCGAAACGTATCTGCTGGGAGATAAAAAGACAAAAAATCTACTGTACTGCTGTTTGCACCCTCAGTAATAGTCGATATATCTGCCACAATCGCCATAACCTCATATTGATGCCCGTTTAAATTTACTATATCACCAATGGTATAAGTCGGCTGGATTTCCTTTTCCTTATCCTCTGCACCGCTGGCAGCCTGTACAACTACATATCCGCCGGATAAGAATTTCTCTTTATCAAATTTGCCGTCTAATATTCGTCCGTCCTGTAAAAAAGTGTCCAGTATCAATCCATCAACACCATACAAAATAGACGTACATTCCCCACTTTCTATCATATCATAGTAGTCCTCTGCCAGCCCTGCATCTGTTGCTTCAATATAAGTTATTCTGTCACCAGCATTATAATAAGTCTGAATATTGGCAAGGGCAGACGCTCCAATCTTATGAATAAACACCTGTGAATACAAACAACCAACAGCTTCCAGCCCGCTAAGCCCTTTGATTTTCTGTATCAATGCCCGGGAAATGGTCTTGCCATAAGGATTATAGACTCCAAAGATAGAAGAAATAGAACTATCCTCTATTTCAAAATCACTGATTACCATTTGACTCATATATTTATCAATATCAAAACTGGCGTTTTTCGCATAAACACAGGACAGCAAAACCAACCCCAATGTCAAAGAACAGATCACGGTAGCAGTACGCTTTTTATTGCGCCCCAAATTTGCCAGTGCCATTTTCGAAACACTTGCACCATTAATGCCTTTCTTGATCTTTCGCTTGCTGGCTGTTCCTGTATCTGTGTAACGCAATGCTTCCATCGGAGAAACCTTTCCGGCAATTTTCGCAGGCTTCCTGCAGGAAATCAATACCGTCAAATAGGCAAACAGCGCAGCACCTATAAAAACATACAAATTCACCGCTGTTTTCGCTTTCTCCATTATTCCAGTAATCATAACCGGAACTAAAACAGCACCCAAAAGATACCCAATCAAAAGTCCAATAGGAATACCCATCAACGACAAACGGCTCGCCTGCCCGTATATCATTTTCTTTAACTGCTTTTTCGAAGTGCCTAATGTTTTCAGCCTGCCGTAAAAGCGTATATCATCGGCAACAGAGATTTGAAAAATATTATAGATAATCAAATACCCACTGGCAAATACCAATATCATACAAATCACCATAGGAAAAATTTCACGGATAATATTGTGGTTCATAATCGTATCATAGGCCATATTAGGAGAAAGGGATACATTCGAAATCCCTGTATCCGTCAAAATCCGCTCCGCTGCCTGCTCCAAATTTTTATCATTGTAAAGATTCAAATGAAGCATAGCTGTTCCAAAGATCTGACCGTTTACCAACTGTGCCACTTGATCTACACCTGCACATTCAGCCTGAATAAAGGCTTCTGACACCCACGCCATACTTGCCATAGCAGCAGAATTTCCCTTCCAATAGCCGGAGAGATAAAAAACACTGGTCGTATATTCATCACTATTCAAATCCCTGCGCCATCTCAGCGTAATTTCCTGTCCTAATTCATAAGACAGTCCCATCTTATCAAGAGTAAGCGTATCCAAAGCAATCTCATTTTCCTGTACTGGCATAGTTCCCACCGTAGGATAAGAAAAACAAGAACGAGCATAATTTTCATCAGCAAAGCGAATTTCCACCTGCCGCCCAGTCAGTTCTTCATTCTCTGCAATCCCGACCACTATACTTTTTCCCCAATCCCGGATAGCTTTATGGGCAACCAACTTCATCATTTCTTCATCCGTCAGAGAACCAGAACTCAAATGACTGTTATATCCTGCCTGCCAGAAATTCATCTCCTGCATATTTTTTACCATGCTCTGCGACAAGACAAAAAGGGATGTAAACATAACAGTAGTCAAAATAACAGCAAAAACAGCTACCAAATTCCGTGTCTTATTCGCCTTAAAACTGCGGTTTGTCAATATATACATCATTAATTTTTGTTCTTTCATAATATCACCGCCTTACTCTGCAATCCGTCCATCTTCAATGCAAAAACATCTGTCTGCCTGCTCTGCAATCTCTGGATTATGGGTAATCATCACAATGGTCTGATGAAATTTCCTGTCAGTGACTTTCAAAAGTTCGATCACTTCCTTGCTGGTTTTGCTGTCCAAATTTCCAGTTGGCTCATCAGCAAGAATAATTGCTGGTTTACTTGCCAATGCCCTTGCAATGGCTACTCTCTGCTGCTGTCCTCCAGAAAGCGTATTCGGCATATTATAAAGTTTCTTTTCTATCCCCAACAAAACAACCACTTCCTGAATAAACTCCTGATCTGGTTTCTTTCCGTCAAGCTGAATAGGCATCACAATATTTTCATACACATTTAAAATAGGAACTAAGTTATAATTCTGAAAAATAAAACCAATACGCTGACGGCGAAACACAGTCAAATCCTCATCCTTCAGCTTTCCCAGTTCAAACTTATCTACCCAAACGCTGCCGGAAGTAGGGCGGTCTAACCCTCCCAACATATTGAGCAGCGTAGATTTTCCGCTGCCGGATGTACCAATAACAGCAACAAATTCCCCCTGCTCAATAGAAATACTCACATCATCTAGTGCCTTTACAATATTCGGCTCACTGCCATACAGTTTCGTCAAATGATCGGTTTTTAAAATACTCATCCTATTTTCCTCCGTTTCCTTTCTTTTCGTTCCTGCCAAAACTAAGCTTATTATATCGGCTCTAAAAAAAAGAACAACATAGGATGCATAAACTAATATCCACAATGTAAAATCTAACCTTATAAATCTAATTTCTTTACTAGGGGGACGCCAAACTGAAAAAATAATAAAATATTCGATATTAATTATCCATATATAAGCAGAAAATTGGCGTCCTTTCCGAGAAATTACCAATATAATCTTAAGGAACAGGAACAATAATTTTCAACATAAATTTGCTGTTCTCTGACTTTATACTGCACTGTCCACCATACTTTCCAACAGCACTTTTAATATTGGAAAGTCCAAAACCATGAATAAAGCGATCCGTTTTTGTGGTTTTCTCAGTGATCTTTGTTCCCGGCAAAATATTATTTTCAATCGTAATAAGCAGCATATCCCGGACACGCTCAGCTTTTACAGTAATCATCCTACTGTCCTCCGGCAGTTTTTCACTGGCTTCTATCGCATTATCAAGGGCATTTCCAAAGATTGTGCTTATATCTAACGGCTCTAAAAAAGCACCTGACTCAAAAGATATCACTGCACTAAAATCTATCTTTTTTTCCTGTGCGATTTTCGCCTTATCCCGAATCATAATATCCAAAAATTCATTCCCTGTACGATAATAATTTTCATATTCCTGAATTTGCTCTTTTAACTCCTGAATCGAATCCTGAACCTCCTGACCGTTTCCTGCCTGTGCCTGTAACAATAGCAAATGGTTTTTCATATCATGATAAATACTGCGCACCCGCTCCTCATCCCTGATTCGATCTTTATAATAATTTCGCTGCATTTCCAATTCCTGTGCATGATAAGCAGTCTGCATTGCATCACAAATATAAGACGCCAAATACATACAGCCAAAACTAGAAAAAATAGATGCCAAACAAATCGGATATACAATAGCAGTATCCTCCGGCATAAAATAAATAATCGTAAAAATTGCTACAAAAGACGCCAACATCAGCATATCAACAATCAACCACATCCGCATATCCAAACGAGAAGCTATTTTAGATAAAAACTTTCGCAAAATCAACCATGCACCTATCCAAAACAATAACCGCATCAACAACGAAATCGTATGCATCGCTGTACTAATCAACATCAATTTAGAAGATTGCAGCGTTTCTTCATAAGTTGCCCCTGTTACAGCAAAAAACAACCGACTGCCGATATCTAACATCAAATAATTAATCGCAATCAAAGCAGGATAAAACACCAATAAAACCGATATTTTTTCCATTAACGTTCCACGATAAAAAATAAGAACATAGACAAAAAACAACGCCATAGCCCCTAAAAGACTGTCCAAATCATTCGAATAAATAATAAAATCCGCCAAATAGCCACACAAAAAAAATGCCACTATCTTTATAAGCCAATTCTCCCGAAGCGCAAGAAAAGTTTTAATAATCCAGAAAAATAAAAATGTATATCCCCACGTAAACAAAAAAGAAAGGATTTCTAAAAACCGTATCATACAAAATCCCCCCAATAATCCGCCAAACGCTCCATAAACTCTTTACGTTTCGGCTGGCTAAGGGGAATTATTTCACCTGTAATCAACACAATATCCAATTTCTTAATACCCTTCACATAAAACAAATTGACAATATAGCTGGTATGGCAGCGGACAAACCCCTTATCCCATAACTCCTGTTCCATCTCTTTCATACTCTTATAGCAAATAATATTCTCCTGCTCCGTATGAAAAAGCAAGTTGCGATTAAAAGTTTCTATATAACTAATAGACCTCAAAGCAACCCTATATTTCCCCGTATCATTGCTAATCACCAAAGCAGGACTCTCCTCCCTGCGATGCTTTTTCATCCATCCGTCCATCTCTGATTTCAACCGAACATACTTCAACGGCTTAATAATATAATTGGTTGCCTGATACTTATACCCTTCTAACCCATACTGCGTAAGCGTAGTCAAAAAAATAATACTCACCTTTTCATCCATCTGCCGAATATGCTCAGCCGCCCGCAAACCACTTACCAGCCGCATCTGAATATCAAGAAAAATCAAGTCAATGGTAGTATCATATCTCTCAACCAATTCCATCCCATCATAATAAACCGTCACTTTAATTTCCTCTCCCATCTCTTCAGCATACCGATTTAACAGTCCACTCAAATATACAACAAAATCTCTCTCATCATCACAAATCCCTATATGTATCACTTTATCTCCCTCAAATCAATTACCCATTGCCGAACAAACGGCAATGGGTAACTACTCAAACAATATAAATCCTACTGCAATCTTCACAGCAGTACCATTTTCTGCGTCCTCTTTCAATTGCATTACATCCCACTAAACATCTTTGTCACAAATGAATTCTGATCCATCTGGCGTCTGCGCATCATCCCAAGCTGATAATCCCGCAGCACCTTCTCTTTCTTCTGCTCTGAAATAGCCTTTGGCACATCCAAATCCTCAATACGGCTTCTAGAACCCACCAGTTCCAACGATGCCCTTGTATTATAATTATAAGCATGTTCCATTGCATTGGTAGTTGCCCCAGTACGGCTTCTAGAAGCACTCACCTTTTCCATTGCTGCATCAATTACACTGATATCAAAATTCCCCATTACACTATAGCCTTCGATTCCCAATGCCTTCAGTGTACCATTTTCCATCTGAATCTTCATCCCAGTGCCATCTGGATTCGAAGCAATATGCATATCTGCCATACTTCCATCCAATAACTTCATCTGATTATATTCCGTTCCTACTGCAGTCTGCTCAATATCCATTAAAAGCTGATCAATCTCATCCTGCATCGCCTGCTTATCCGAGTCACTATAGATCCCATTTGATGCCTGAATACTAAGTTCCCGAATCCGCTGCAGCGAATCATGCATTGTTCCTAATGCGCCATCCTGAATATTCGCAACTCCAATTCCATTTTGAATATTATAAGCGCCGACATCCAATCCATTACTTTCTTTTTTTAATTTATTCGCTATCGCAAGCCCTGCTGCGTCATCTGCTGCTGTCTGAATTCTTTTGCCGCTGGCAATCTTCCCATATAAAGAGTTCGCATAATTACTGACTGTTGGTATTCTCATAATCTGCTCCTTTCCTGCATAGTCCCTTTCTATGCATCTCTTATTTTACTTTTCCTTTGCACTTTTAGTATAATACACTTTTTTCCAAAGCACAAGTACCTTTAACATTTTCTTTACTTTAATTAGGCTTTTGGAGAAGGGGTTGCTGGATAGCGATAGAAATTTTTATCACAGAACAAGTTTTCTGCAAAATTTAGACATCATTCTTTTTTTGTCCCAGAGTCAAGAAACAGCCAGATTCGAAAACGGTGGGAAGCCTGCAGTGACTTTGGAAAAAAGTTAGAAGTTCTTGGACTTCTGCTCGAAAAC
>CAJUGZ010000200.1 GCA_910585855.1 uncultured Lachnospiraceae bacterium
TTTTTCCAAAGTCACTGCAGGCTGCCCACCGTTTTCAAATCTGGCTGTTTCTTGAGCCCGGAACAAAAAAAATAAACTACCCCGTTTTTCCTAATAAAATTTCTCCTATTTTTTCCATATCCATTTCATTTAACACATAATCTGCTTCCAAAACATCCTCCTCTGGTGAAAGATTAGAATGAACATACAATGTATGAAGTCCAGCTCTCTTCGCTCCCACTATATCACAAATCCCGTCATTTCCAATCATAATTGCTGTATCCTTTGAAATCCTATATTTTTTTATTAATTTTTCAAAAAACCGAATATCCGGCTTTTTATAATCAAAATCAGAAGAAATCAAAATTCCTTTAAAATACGAATCAATCCCCAAAGCTTTCATTTCATACTCTGCAAAAATCCTCTGTGCATTTGACAAAAGATAGAGCTGTTTTCCCGCCTTTACTAGCTGTTCTAGTAATTCCTTTGCACCCTTATAAAGTCCAATCCTATCCGTTGACAAAACCCGAAAAAACTGTCCTGTATAAATTGCTGCCATTTTATCTGCCTGTACCTGCTTATAACGAAAAATCTTTAAAAACACCTGTTCTATCTGAATCTCAGGGTAAGACTCATGCCCATCCTTACGCAGCAAAACTTTTCCCCTTTGCATATTCTCCACCATTTCATAATAAACCTTTCTCAACTCTTCTGCACAATAAAAAGCACCATAATACCCCAAAAATAAAGCCAACTTCTCCCAAATCTCTATTCTATCCTCTTCTGTATGAATATCAATTAATGTCCCATATAAATCAAAAATACAAGTATCATACATTTCTATTTCACCTCATCTGTTCTAAAAAACTCTTAGAGCCTGTTCCATATCTTCTTACACGTACCTTTTTCGCTGTATTTAAGAAACTTTTATCCCGTATTACAGTAAAAAATTACTATTATTTTTAATAAATCTACTATAAAATTAGCACATATCAGAATACTAAACAGGTTCTTAAAAAAGTCTGAATATTGTCCTTTTTTCTTCCGAAGTCAAGAAACAGCCAGATGCGGAAACCGTAGGCATCCTGCAGTGACTTTGGAAAAAAGTTAGAAGTTCTTGACTTCTGCTCAAAAACCTAAGATTTTTTGCATATCCTGCTTCCATGCAGGGTATGCAAAAAAAGGGGCGTGTTTAGCCCATATAGTTAGGAAAGAAACTACCTTATGGCAGACGAAACCTTTTGATATGCCAGCCCCGTTTTGGCTGCGATATGGGCGAATTGCGCCCCGGTCTGTCCGGTTGGATGCACCATAATGCAGAAGTCTTAGAACTTCTTACTTTTTGGAAAGCGGAACAGCAGGATGTCTACAGTTTTTGCATCTGGCGTCCTCAAAACCAAAAAATTATAACTTGCCTTTTTTCCACACAACTGCTATTATAAAAAAATAAAATCAAAAAAACAGGAGGATACACGAATGACCACTTTTTCCCTCTACGAACAAAAACAACATGGAACATCCGAATTTCCCTATATCGTCTATCATTCCATGATCCCAAATTTTATCCATTCCTACCCGCTTCACTGGCACAATGAAATCGAACTAATCCTTGTAATAAACGGTCACTTAACCATCACTCTAAATAAAACCCCTCTCCCTGCCTCAAAGGGAGATATTATCCTTATCCTCCCGGGTATGCTCCATGCAATAGATCGATCCCAAAACCACACTGCAGAATATTACAACATTGTTTTTGATCTAAATCTATTAGGACAAGACACCCCATCTGATTTCTGCTTCTCCAATTATATCAGCCCTTATCAAAAAGAAATTATTTCCCTTCCCTCAATAATCTCTCCAGACCATACCGTCTATCCTGAACTTTTCCAATCCCTGACAAAATTAATTGAACTGCGCTCTTTTATTCACTCAGGAAATGAACTCTATATAAAATCACTGCTTTTTTATATCTTTTGGCTTTTAAAACCACTGCAATGCCAAACACAGCCGCTCCCTCAAAACCAATATCACAATTTACAAATACAAAAAATGAAAGACTTCCTGTTATTTATCCATACAAACTATGCCTCTCCTATTACTTTAAAACAGGCAGCAGATTTCTGTGGCTATAGTATATCCTATTTCTCTAAATTTTTTAAATCTTTTACTGGTATGACATTTATTGAATATCTTAATAACTATCGTTTAAAAAAAGCTGGTGAGTTACTATTAACCACCAGCATGAGTATAATAGAAATATCCGAGATAACCGGATTTGAAAACCATTCCTACTTTATAAGATTATTTCGAAAGCACTATCAAACCACTCCAAAACAGTACCAAAAGCAAAACAGACAAAATCCAAAATAATTTACTGTCTTATTATTTCCGGCAGCGCCCATATAGCTTTGTAATCCGATGGATCTCTTTTAGCAGTTCTTCTCCTATCTCTCCATCCTTCAATCTCCACTTCCAATTTTTTCCAAGTGTGGAAGGCATATTCATTCTTGCCATATTTCCATATCCCAAATAGTCCTGTATTGGAATAATACAATAATTGGCAACACTGCTCATAGCAAGATAAATCACTTCTTTACAGATCTCTTCAATCTCCCCGTCTTCTTTTCGAATATAATCCAACAGCATCTGTCTATCCGCAGCATCCAAGTTCTCATACCAAGAATACAACGTTTCATTGTCATGTGTTCCAGTATACACTACACAGTTCTTATTATAATTATAAGGCAGATAATCTCCTGCATTTTCAGAGTCCTTACTGTTAAAAGCAAATTCCAAAACCCGCATATTCGGATATCCACTCTCCCGAACCAAAGCCCGAACCGAATCTGTCATATATCCAAGATCTTCAGCAATAATTCTCTTTTCTCCAAGCCGTCTATGTATCGCATAAAACAATTCCATTCCCGGTCCTTTTTTCCAATGACCGTTTTCCGCCGTTAAATCCCCATAAGGAATCGAATAATATTCGTCAAATCCTCGAAAATGATCAATTCTGACTACATCATATAACCGAAAACAATGTTCCATCCGCTTTATCCACCAGTCAAACCCCTGATTTCGATGAAATTCCCAGCGATATAATGGGTTTCCCCATAACTGTCCCGTTTCTGAAAATGCATCTGGCGGACATCCGGCAACGGCAGTTGGAATATTATTTCCATCTAACTGGAATAACTGAGGGCTTGCCCATGTATCCGCACTGTCAAAAGCAACATAGATCGGAATATCCCCAATAATCTCCACTCCCTGCTGATTGGCATATTCCTTTAATTTCAGCCACTGCTCTTGAAACTTAAACTGAAGATACTTATAAAACTCTATTTCAAAATAAAGTTCTCTTCGGTAATAGTCCAATGCAAATCCCCAGCGAAGCCGAATATCCTCTGCCCATTCAATCCAGCTTTTCCCTCCAAAACGATCCTTTACTGCCATAAACAGAGCATAGTCATCTAACCACCAGCTAAACTTTTCACAGAACCTGCAAAACTCTGGAATCTCTGTTACATGGCTTCGTTCATATGCCTTTCTCAGCAGTCCAAAACGCTCCTGATAAATCTTTCCATAATCTACAAATCCCTCTTCTGTTCCAAAATCCACTGCATCACATTCTTCTTTTTCAAAACCCCTTCCTCAATCAAATCCTCCAAGCTGATAAAATAAGGATTCCCAGCAAACGTAGAAAATGACTGATACGGAGAATCTCCATAGCTGGTAGGTCCAAGAGGCAAAATCTGCCAGTAACTCTGCCCCGCCTCTTTTAACTGATCCACAAACTGATATGCGCTCTTTGAAAAACACCCAATGCCATACTTAGAAGGCAAGCTGCTAATCGGCAGCAAAATCCCGCTTGTTCTTAACTCTTTCATTATTCCACCTCCTAAAATATACTTCTATATTCCTAATTCTTCTTCACATCCTAAAATCGTTACAGTACGAGCCAATAATACTAACTGATTTTTCACCAATTCCACACCTTCTAAACTCCAACGGCTCTCTCCATCTGTTAAAATCTTCCACCTTCCCTCCGGCAAAGATATCTGATGCTTATCAGAATCCGGGTTATAGTAGACCAAAGCCTTTTTCCATCTTCCGAATGCCTTCTTATCCTCTATTACAAATCCAATCAATGCCCCTCTCATATTTAAAAAAGTGATCTGATCGGCAGCCTCCCTCTCTGTTCTCTCTAAAACTGGAAGTTCTCGCCTTACTGCAATTAAAAATCGATAATATTCCACAAGTTCCTGATATTCTTCTGCCCGTCCCCAGTCTAACTGATTTAATTCAGAAGACGAATTATAACTATTTTCGCAGCCGTTCTTTGTTCTTGCAAATTCCTCTCCTGCCTGAAAAAACGGAATTCCAAGACAAGTAAATACAATTCCAGCGGCCATCTTATTCATCTGCAAAATATCTCGATCACAGTTCTGATAATTTTTCTGTTTTTTTGTGGAAACTATTAATTTATCCCAAAGTGTCCAATCATCATGAGCCGAAACATAATTTATAATTTGTGATGGTGCTAACGGTCTTACTTCCCCATTATACTCTGCTCTGCAAAGTCCGCAAACACTGTTTTTCACTTTTTCCTTTGCTTTTATAATCTCTTGTTTTCCCCCATTTACATATCCTTTATGTTCTGCAATAAAATTGCTTCCCTTTAGACTATCCCTTATCAAATCCGAAAAAATTGCAATTTTAGAGTCTAGCTTCCTTATATTTTTTGCAACTGCTGGTATCGCTTCCTGCTCCATCGCTGTATCCCCTGCTGCCCAAGGCTCTCCATACATCAAAATCCCCTCTCCGCCCGGAAGCTGATTCAGACGCTTCCGAATCCGATTCATAGTTTCTGTATCATGAAGCCCCATCAAATCAAATCGAAATCCATCAATATGATACTCAAGAGCCCAATAGCAAACCGAATCCTCCATAAACCGACGAAACATTTCCCGTTCGCTTGCCGTATCATTGCCACAGGCAGAACCGTTTGCATAACTTCCATCTGAATATATACGATAATAATAGTCTGGCACCGTCCTCTGAAATGCCCCATCTAAACGATAGGTATGATTAAACACGACATCCATAATCACCCCAATTCCTGCTCGATGCAGTGCCATAACCATCTGTTTCAATTCCAAAATCCGCACATGCCCATCAAACACATCCGTGGCATAAGAGCCTTCAGGAACATTATAATTTACCGGATCATACCCCCAGTTAAACTGTTGCTTCCTGCAATCTCTTTCATCCACTGAGCCAAAATCAAACATAGGAAGCAAATGCACATAAGTAACTCCCAAATACTTTAAATATGCCAAACAGCTAGGAAATGCCCCTTTTTTGTCTAATGAAGTATTTTCCTCTGTAAAAGCAAGATATTTCCCCCGCCATTCTTCCCGCACTCCGCTTCGAAGATCATTAGAAAAATCTTTAATATGCAATTCATAAATAACAGGATGCTGTTCAATTCCCTCCGGGCGTTTATCCGATTCCCAATCTTTTGGATTAGTTCGCCTTAGATCTACTACCATACTTCGAACTCCATTTACTCCACAGGCTCTTGCATAGGGATCGTTTGTTTCATAAGTTTCTCCATCTACAGTTACCAAATAGGTATAATATTGCCCTTCCCGATCTCCATCCACCCATACAGACCAAGTGCCGCACTCCTCCTGCATCATAAAAAAGAATTCTGTTTCTTCCACTCCCTCCCTCTGCATCTCCTCTTCGCTTCCAAAAGGATATATTTTTAAGCCAACCTTTTTTGCTGTAGGAGCCCAAACTTTAAATAATGTTCCTTCCTTTTGCCAGACAGCTCCCAAATCCTGTCCAGCATAACAATATTTCTCCAAAAAATCCTCGGAATAAAACCATCGTTTCAAAGCGACCCTCTTCTTACAATCAGGCAAACACATTTCAACCATTTTTCCATTCCTTCCTTTCTGCCTTTCCTTCCCTGTCAAAAACCGATTCCAAACGCTCTAATTCCTCATAAACCCTAAGAATCTCTCCTACACTCCAAGCCTGAGCAAAACAGCCCTGTGTTGTATCCGGGCTATCTCCGTCATAGATTTCTGCAATCTGCCCGATACATCCTTCTGAAAGACAAGCCTCTATAGCCAAAAGCTGATGCCTTACTATTGAAACTGCCTTACTGCGATCCTCTGCCCAGCGAAGTACTGCCCGATAATAAGCCCCTAACGGATATGCCCAAACTGTCCCCTGATGATAAGCCAAATCCCGTTCCTTTTGTGTACCGCCATAATAAGCATGATACTCCCGATCCTTTGGACTTAGACTTCGAAGCCCCCAAGGTGTATAAAGATGCCGATATACCGTCTTTATTACGCACTGTGCCTGCCGCTTTTCTAACATCGTATAGCAAAGCGTCAATGCCCAAATCTGATTACAGCGAATCTGCCAGTCTGCATTCGATTCGGATGTTTTTGATACCACATCCCGAAGATAACCACGCCTCTCATCCCAAAACAGTTCCAAAAAATGCTCTTTTACTTTAGCAGCCATACCTTCAAATTCCTCCCTACGATCTCTATCCATCTTATCTGAAAGCTCTGCCATAATCTTTAAAGCATTATACCAATAAGCATTTACCTCCACTGCTTTCCCATGTCTTGGTGTTGGCAAAATCTCACCAATCCGCACATCCATCCACGTTAGCTGATCAAACCCCTCTCCTGCTGTAATCAATCCGTCACTATCCATATAAATCTGAAAATCTGTTCCCTTCCGATACCATTCCACAATATCCAAAAGCACACTCCATGCTTCCTCTAGCAACTCCTGATCTGCAGTAGCCAAATAATAAAGATAAAATACTTCAAAAAACAAAAGTGATGCATCCACTGTATTATAAATCGGTTCTTTTCCATCTTCAGGAAACATATTTGGCATCAATCCCTTTTTACAATAAAAAAGAAATGTTCGAAGAATACTTCTTGCACTCTTATACTGCTTCGTAGAAAGCGTACATCCAACCATAGCAATCATAGTATCCCGTCCCCAATCTCCAAAAAAAGGATACCCTGCAATAATTGACTCACTTTTTGTGGATTCCCTCCAGGTCAAATACTGATTTGCACTTCGAACCAACCTCTGAGCTACCTCCCCCTTTAACCCTGCCTGCTCTATCAAATCCCTCTGCCTCTTTCCCTCTCTATCCCTCTCTCTTTGCACCCAATTCCAATCCACCGCCCCCAGTTCTTCCATACTATACACCACATAAAATTCCTTTACCCCAGAAGAAAAAGGACAAAAAATCTGATGATTCCTTGCCGTACACCCGATAAAATCCCGTCCATCCCTTCTGTCCTTCTCATAATACCACCCTTCCAAAAACTCCGTATCCTGAACCTTTACCTCCCCATTTGTCCAATAATACAAAGAAATTCCATTTGAACAAATCCGATCTTTCCTTACCTCAAATACCTGATCCTTTGACAATCTCTCTCCCTTTGCCACAAACTGCATCCAAGGCGTTAAAATCAAAGTACCGCTTCTTTCACTTCGAACCATATACTGCACAATAACCGTATTTTCCCCCTGCTTCATCCATACCGTCTGTACAATATCAATATCCTCCCTATGATACTGCCACTCAGGAAAATCTTCCATCACAAAACACTGCAGATACCGAAATCCCTCCAAATCATACTCTGCCTCTTCCTTTAAATAACGCTGAGATGACAAACCATAAACTTCTCCCTCCACTTCTAAACAAGCATGAATATTCGTAATCATATGATACCGCTTAGAAGGCGCATACAAAGCCGCCATAAACAAAGCATGATCATTTCGAACATTCGATCCAATCAAACTCAAAGAAGAAAAACCCCCCAATCCATTCGTCAAAAGATACCCTCTCTCTTCTCCCTGCTGTATCCCTCGCCAGCTATCCTTCCCATAAACAAACCGCATCCATAACCTCCCTATTAATCTAAAATACAAACTTCAGTTTTCCCAGAAAGGACGCCGAAAACCGAATGGCGTGCTATTCCGGGTCCGCTTTCGCTTAGCATTTCCTCGTAGCGGACACATAAGGCACGAAAATACCGTG
>CAJUGZ010000201.1 GCA_910585855.1 uncultured Lachnospiraceae bacterium
GCCACTTAACAAAAAAACTACACCATATTATAGCATATTTCATAAAAAAGTAAAGTAAAATTATGCAACATTCCAAATCTATACGTTCAACCAGAAACGCTGAGAATATACAAGCCAAAACAGAGTTTCCTTTTATTCAGTATATGTGCCGAACAGCTTTTCTGTGATATGATATCCCTCTTTTACAAGAAAACCAGTTTTTGCAGCATCCTTTTCACAATAAAGCCCTTTGCTTTCCACTGTCTTTGTACTGTCATACAACAAATAAGGCACCGGATCAGAAGTATGTGTACGACAGCGAATCGGAGTCGGATGATCCGGCATAATCAACATACGAAATTCTTCCCCAGATGCCTCCATTGCCTCCACAATCGGACGTACAACCCTTTTATCAAGATACTCTATTGCAGTAATTTTTCGTTCTATACTGCCCTGATGCCCCATTTCATCTGGTGCTTCTAAATGAATATAAACAAAATCACAATTATCTTTCAACAATGCATCCACTGCTGCCTGTGCTTTTCCTTCATAATTTGTATGTAATCCTCCATTTGCACCTTCCACTTCAATTACTTTCATTCCTGCACCAACTGCAATTCCCTTTAACAAATCCACCGCCGAAATCATCGCTCCCTTTAATCCTGTTTTTTCCTGATAGGAACTCAGTGCCGGTCTGGTGCCTGCTCCCCAAAACCAAAGCGAATTTGCCTTATTTAACCCCTGCTTTGCCCGTTCTATATTAATAGGATGTGAATTTAAAATAGCAAAACTCTTTTCCATCATCTCTGCCAGTTTCTTATCCTCTGGAAGATAACTTCCAATCTTCTCCCCAAGATGATCATGCGGTGCTGCCAGTTCCACAACCTCTCCCTTGTTCCAAATTAAAAGATGCCGATAACTTGTTCCCACATAAAACTGATAAACCGCATCCTCAAACACACCCTTTACTGCATCCAAAAGAACAGCCGCATCTTTTGTCGAAATCTCGCCAGAACTATGATCTAAAATCGTCCTCTCTCCATACGGAATCCCTTCCTCCTCTGAAAGTGTAACCAAATTAGTACGAATAGCAATATCAGTATCCTTCATATCCACTCCGATGCTAAGTGCCTCAAGCGGCGAACGTCCAGTATAATACTGTCTTGGATTATATCCTAATACAGCTAAATTTGCCGTATCACTTCCGGGTTTCATTCCTTTTGGAATAGTCTGTGCCATCCCGATTTCCGACTTTGCTGCCAATCGATCCATCATTGGCGTTTCAGCATACTCTAACGGTGTCTTACCTCCCAACTGCTCCAAAGGCTCATCTGCCATTCCATCTCCTAATACTACAATATATTTCATATAAACTCCTCCCAACAAATCTACTTTTTATCCTCTGCTTCCTACTTTATACAAGTAGTATCCTCCCTCACCTAAAAAACTTCCCATAATAAAAAACAGTTTTTCCCAGAAAGGACGCCAGAAAACAAAATAATTATAAAATAAAAATGAACTATAATCATTTACAATAAAAACATCTGTCATTGTTATTATAATCTTCATAACCATACAATTTTCATACTGGCTGAACTAGCTGAACTAGAAAGGAAAGTCTATGCAGGGTCATTATTTCCCGTCGGCACTTAGACACTGTATTGCTGTATTTTAGCGTCTTATGTGTCCGCTATGAAAATAGGAAATGCTAAGCGCAAGCGGACCCGGAATAGACCTTCCTTTCGATTTCAGCATCCCCTCATCAAAAAATTAAATTTATGAACCTTTAATAATAACGGCAGTAAAAGTAAGCTCTTTCTCAATATCTGCTATTCAGAAAAAACTTACTTTTATTTTTATCCTTTATCGTCCTAAAGTGCATAGTTTATTATAATATGCTCTATCTGATTCGTCAAGGGATTACCTTACATAATCCAGCGGATTTACTCTGCTTCCATTGATAATCATTTCAAAATGAAGATGTGGTCCTGTACTCCGTCCAGTATTTCCGCTCAATCCAATTTTCTGCCCCTGAGAAACACTCTCTCCTGCACTTACCAGAACTTTATTTAAATGAGCATAGCGTGTCTGTCGTCCATCTGGATGCTGAAGCAAAACACAATATCCATAATCCCCATTCCAGCCTGCACTGACTACTCTTCCAGAACTGGATGCCATAACTGTTGTTCCGCTGCTGACTCCGATATCCACGCCGCCATGCAGTCTGCCCCAACGCTGTCCAAACCGAGAAGTAATCGTATAGGAATACGTAGGCCAGATATAAGTAGGTGGTGTCAGTGTCCCCCGTTCAATAATCCGTGGCTGTGATTCTACCACAACTGTTTCATTGATAATTTCCCGATCCACTTCTTTTCCGTTCCGTGTATTTACAATAGCCACAATTTCATGATATCCTACTGAACCCTCCTGCCGTACCACGGTTTCTGTATTATACCAGCTATCATTATCAATATAAACGGTATCTGCCTGATAGTCTTCCCCATAAGTTACCTCTTCCTCTACCAAAACAGAAAGCTCCGGTTCTGGAACAGTAATAATCAATTCCTGTCCAATCTGAAGTGTCGTTTCCCCAGTTACCCCTTCATTTAAATCATATAATTTATTTAAAGAAATCTCGTTTTTCTCCGCAATAATCGACATGCAATCCCCGGCAATTACCTCATAAACCTGATTTTCCTCTTTATCTTTTGTCAGCATATCCAATGCATCCTGTACCGTCATACAAGCACTGACAGGCACATTGGACTCGGTAATCTCAATATCCTGTTCAAACTGAATACTTAATACCCCATCCTGAAATGTCTTCTCTGCTTCCTCTATTTCAGAAGACGCTGTTTCCTCTCCTGCCGCATATACAATCGCACCTTCCCGCATCTGCATATCCGCTTTAATTAAATTGGTAGTCAGTGAAGTAAATTCCTTTTCCTGATTTTCTACTAATTCTACTGTAAACTCCTGTTTTGTATCAAACCGATTCTTTACCCCTTCTAATAATTCCACCACTTCTTCTTTCGTTGAAAGATATAAAATATTCTCTTCTATCTTAACCGCATATGTTGCAGCCTTTGGCAAAGCAGACTCCTCTTTTAAAATCTTATAAATCTTTTCCTCTAACTCTTCCTCTGTTATACGAGTTCCAAATAACCTGTCCTCTTTTGTCACAATCAATTCTGGTTCCATATAGATCAAACTATTTTCTTCCTTCGTAATTGCAAGGCGAACGTCTTTTAAAATTCTAGAAGCGGTTTCTTCTTCAGCAATTCCGCCAATTACCTGCCCGTTTAATACTACTTGATAATAATTTGAATTTTCTTTTGCCTTTTCCATCAGCGGATAGACAAGCACCATACAGCCTGCAATCGCTAACATAGATTTTAATATTGTTATTCTTGCAATCTTCTTCAAAGATTTTCTTTTCTTCATAAATCCTCCATACAAATGTCATATCTTGGTTTTTACTGCTGCTTACACAGAATCTATTACATTCTGCACAATTTTTTGTAATATTTTCGTAATAATAGCTATTGTACCAAGTTGTCCCTCATTTGTAAAGGGGGTTCTCTCTATCTTTTTTCAATCCAATCCCTGTTTTCATCCACTAATTGGCACTCTTCCACCGATTTTCCAAGAAAATATTCATATCCCTCCTCCCAGCAAACCCCTAAAAATACCTCTTTTTCCTCTCCTGCCAAAAGAAATACCTTATCAAATCCAATTAATTCCTTATAGTTTTTTGCAGCATCTCCCAATTTCTTCCGATAAACCTGAATCACTTCACTTCCATCCATTTCTCCTATATTCTTAATCAGACAGAAAACCATCCCTCTTTCCCGATCCAGCCTTCCGTTTCTCCAGACAAACTCACTATACCCTATCCCGTATCCAAAGCAAAACTGTGGTTCAATCCCATAAGCATCCAGATAACGATAGCCGACATAACGCCCCTCTGTATACTTTACACTTGTTTGTTTGGCAAATTCCCCAAGCGCATGAGCCGAGCAGTCCAAATGGGTTCGATAAAAACTCTCCGGCAGCCGTCCAGAAGGATTGACCTTTCCAATCAGTACCTCTGCCAGCGCATTACCGCCCTCCATACCACCATACCAGCCCCAAACCAAAGTATCCGCCCGTTCAATCCAACTTCCCATCTCCACTGCACTCCCCCCTGTCAGTACTACAATCATATCTTCCCGTATATCCAAAAGTTCCCCAATCAAACGATCCTGCTCATAGGGAAGCCGCATATCTGCACGATCTCTTCCCTCACAGTCCTGCTCATGATTCAATCCCCCGATATAAATTACTGTATCATATTCTCCAGCCAAACCAACTGCCTGCTGCCGAAGCTTTTGTCTTTTCTCCTCCAATTCAAAAACTTTATTTTCTTCTCTGTCTGCTGTAAGTGCCTTAGTCTGTCCGCCCCCATTCTCCAAACTGTTTTCCTGCCAATTTTCCTTCTGCTCCCCCTGTTCCATCTCTTCATCCCGACAATATCCCTGTACATAATCTACCAAAACATTTCCGCCAAGATGACTTTTTAATCCCATCAAAGGAGAAATCTCGTACAACGCCTTAATCTCTGCACTTCCGCCTCCATTTGAATGAATCTGTTCCGCATTTTCCCCAATCACCAAAACCCGCTTTAGCTTCTCTGGATCTAATGGAAGCAGCTTCCTCTTATTCTTTAATAAGACAATTGATTCCCTCGCCACTTCCAAAGCCACCTGCCGATGTTCAGGCGTATTATAAGCACCGCTTTTCCGCTTTCCATCCATCATATGAAGCCGCATCATCAGCATCAAAATCCGAATCACCTTTTCATCCACAACCGCTTCGTCAATCTCCCCTGACAAAATCTTTTCTTTTAAAGGCTCTGCCATAAAATACTGATCAAAATCATTTGTAACCGACATCTCTATATCCAACTGAGAATTTGCAGCTTCCACCGTATCATGAACACCACCCCAATCCGAAATCACAACTCCGTCATACCCCCACTCCTTCCGCAAAATCTGATTCAGCAAAAATTCACTTTGACAACAATGCTCCCCCTTTACCTTATTATAAGCCCCCATAATCGTATAAGAACCCCCTCGCATTACAGCCTCATAAAACACAGGCAAATAAACTTCCCGCAGCACTTGTTCCTCAATCTCTACATCCACCCAAAGCCGCTGTGTTTCCTGATTATTTGCAGCAAAATGTTTGACACAAGCCGCCACATCCCAAACCTGAACCCCCTGAATATAAGGCACTGCCATCTCCTTCGTCAAATAAGGATCTTCACTGAAATACTCAAAATTTCTGCCGCAAAGAGGACTCCTCTTTAAATTTACTCCGGGAGCTAAAATTACATCCTTTCCACGCCCTCTTGCCTCCTCACCAAGCACACTTCCCATCTGATAAGCCAACTGCCGATTCCAAGTAGCAGCAAGCGCACTATTACAAGGCAAATATGTAACATAATCATCACTGTGACCAACTGCCTTCCAACTGTCCCCTGCAAACTCCTGACGCACTCCCATAGGACCGTCCGACATCTTAAGAGGCAAAATCCCCAGCCGTTCTACTCCTGCTGTCTGAAAAAGCTGCGCACCATGAATCATACCAATCTTTTCTTCCAATGTCAGCTTCCCTAAAATCTCTTTTGCCCTTTCTTTTCTATCCTGCTCTTTTAAAATTTCTTCTAATTGCTCCATAATAAACTCCTTTCTAACTACTCTTATTTAATCTCTATTTTAACATAAAATTTCCACCCACAAAACATACTTCAGAAGAGGACGCCAGATTCTAGAGTGGTTGTTATCTGGCTGTTCCGATCTCCAAAAAGTAAGAAGTTCTAAGGTTTCTGCATTAAAGTACATCCAACCGGACGGACCGGGGCGCAATTCGCCCTCAAAACTGCCGAAACACTACTGATATAAGGAAGACAACACCAGCCACAAAGTGCATCCTTCCTAAAATACGGGCTAAACACGCCCCTTTTTTTTGCATACCCTGCATGAAAGCAGTGTATGCAAAAAAATCCTAAGTTTTCGAGCAGAAACCAAGAACTTCTAACTTTTTTCCGAAGTCACTGCCAGATAACAACCACTCTAGAATCTAGCTGTTTCTTAACCCCGGAACAGAAAAAAACAAATTACCACATTTATGATAGAAAAAAGTGTTAAAAACAATGGTGCAAAAGATATTCACAGATAGCACTTGGTTTTTCAATATCTTTAGGAATACACAGCCGGAAGTCAAAGGGAGGTCTGCGCAGGGTCATCATTTCCCGTCGGCACTTAGGCACGGTACTTTCGTGCCTTATGTGTCCGCTACGAGGAAATGCTAAGCGAAAGCGGGCTCGGAGTGGACCTCCCTTTGACTTCCGGCGTCCTCCCTACAAATAAGTTGTATTTCCCCAGCCTCCACTGAAACTATGCTATCTGTTCCATCGATCCAAAGCTCACCTTTATTTACTTCCTTTATTAAATAATTTATAAAGCGTATCTTAAAGTTATTTTTTGAAATTATATGACACATAATTTTGTCTTCTTCTGCCTTTGCTTCCATTTGAATGATCTCTTCCCGATTCTGGTAAACTGTCACTTCTCCGCTCTCTTTTAACTGATAAATACAAATCGTCAAATCGTCTGTATAGGAATCTTCTGCACGCTCTTTGCCAGAGCAAATCGGAAGCAGTGTATTCTCTCTGACCCAAAGCGGAATGGATAAATATCCATGTCGTTCTGTTTTCCATACTCCGCCTTCTATGGTTTCTTTTGTTAAATAATTTGTCCAGCTTCCTTTTGGCAGATAATAAGTTACTTCTCCATCTTCCTGAAAAATAGGTGCTACCAAAAGTTTTTCTCCAAGCAGATACTGCCGATCCAAATATCCGCAGGCAGGATCGGTTTCATATTCTAAAACCATACTTCTCATCATTGGTATTCCTGTTAAAGAAGTTTCCACTGCACTGCTGTAAATATATGGAAGCAACTGCAGTTTTAAATTGGTAAAATAGCGGAGTACATCAACGGCTTCTTCATCATAAACCCAAGGTACTCGATAAGAAGTACTGCCATGCAGACGGCTATGGGAAGAAAGCAGTCCAAATGCTGCCCATCTTTTATAGACATCTGCAGTAGAGGTATTTTCAAATCCTCCAATATCATGACTCCAATATCCAAATCCTGACATCATCAGTGATAAACCGCCTCGTATACTTTCTGCCATTGCTTCATAGGTTGACCAGCAGTCCCCGCCCCAATGTACTGGGAATTTTTGTCCGCCAACTGTAGCAGAACGGGCAAATAGAACGGCTTCTCCTTCTCCTCTTTTTCTCTGTAAAAGTTCATATACAGACTGGTTATACAGATATGTATAATAATTATGCATTTTATTGGGATCAGAATTGTCAAAATAGATAACATCTTCTGTCGGAATTCTTTCTCCGAAATCTGTTTTAAAACAGTCTACTCCCATATCCAGCAAATCTTCCAGTTTCTCTTGAAACCATTGATACGCTGATGGATTGGTAAAGTCTACTAAAGCCATGCCCGGCTGCCACATATCCCACTGCCAGATATCTCCGTTTGATCTTTGCAGCAGATATCCCTTTTCCATTCCCTCAGAAAATAGATAAGATTCCTGTGCAATATATGGGTTAATCCAGACACATACTTTTAAACGGCGGGAATGAATCCGCTCCAACATGCCTTTTGGATCGGGAAAAACCCTGCTGTCCCATATAAAATCACTCCAATGAAATTCTTTCATCCAAAAACAGTCAAAGTGAAAAACCTGCAGCGGAATCTTTCTTGCTTCCATTTCATCAATAAAATGCATTACGGTTTCTTCGGCATAATCTGTAGTAAATGAGGTAGAAAGCCATAAGCCAAATGTCCATTGTGGGGGAAGTGACGGTTTTCCGGTTAAATCAGTATAGCGTATCAGGACATCTTTCATTGTTGGACCATTGATAAAAAAATAATCCAGACTTTCTCCTGGTACACTATTACTACGGCTATTAAAAGTCAATGTTTTAATAGCCGTAGTCTTGAATATA
>CAJUGZ010000202.1 GCA_910585855.1 uncultured Lachnospiraceae bacterium
AAGAAGCCGAGAAAATCAGAAAGAGCGTTTACAGTATCTTGCGGCAGGAACAGCTACCCCACAGAAAGCAGGATATAGAGCGATAACAGACAGGGCGGCGGGGTTGTCACATCTGCCTCGCCGCCCTGTTTTGGACTTTTATTAGACCAATAAACTGGAATTTAACATTGTTTATTATATTCAAGTTCAGTGGGAAGATTTTTCCAAAGCGCCGTCCTTGTCTTACTTTTTCTCAATTTTTCCAATACCGCTATATCGGGATTAGGATATATTACAAAACTATCAACTTCCCCCATTTCTGAACGTATGGGAAATGCAAGCTGTTCGGTTTCTATTGAAAACTGTGCATTTATACCAATTTTATTTCCTCTTGCGTCAAGTCTTATCCATTTTTTATAATCTTTGAGGTATACACCATTTAGTCCATGATAAATTAGAATAGGAGCTGTTTCATCATCTAAAATTAGTTTTTGGTAACAAAAGCCAGTAAGTACAGATTTACAACGCAATAAAGCTGCCAACAAGTGGGACTTAGCAAAACAAATCCCATGTCCCGCTTTTAACACTTCTGAAGCAGCACATGTTATTATATCTTCGTTTATATCTGCCGAATGTGAAATGTTATCTCTAACAAATTCATAGGCTTTTTTAATGAAATCAAGTTCATTATCCGCCTTTTTGAATAACACATCAGCCAATTCTATTATAGATTTGTTATCATAATCAATTACACTATCATGCTTTAGATATTCGTCCAGTTGATTTGAGTATAAAATTATATCCATTTTCCCTCCACTAAATTCCGATTTATCGGTTTGTACTGAGGAGAATTATACCATACCCAATTACGAAAAGCAATCTCCCGTTCTGAGTTTCCTCATTTTTTTGCAACTGATTTCATCACAAAAATAAAAAATGTAAAAACACTGGATCTTTGTTGTAATTAAATCACAACAAATAACCAAATAAAGGAATGTTTTTGCATGGTTTTATAACAGATTAGGATATGAAATGAAAAGGGATTTTGCAAATTTTCAAGGTAAAAATTTCACAGAAGTTTGCCCATCAGATGGTTTATGGAATACTTGCAGGAAACAAACTGCATCTGAGCGTTTATGCATTGGGCTATGCAATAGAGCGTGTTCTGAGCATAAGCCGGACAGGTATAGGGGGCTTTCTTGCAAAAAAAGTCAAATCACAACAGCTAAATCTGTTTGAGCACTTTAAAATAGAGAATATCGGGCATTTGTATTTTAAAAATGGGAAACTCAAAAAATGTTTTTTTATTGATAGGTCAGCTCATTTCTGCTATAATCGGTTAAGACTGACAAAAAACGATAGAAATAGACAATTTAGCGGAGGAAACAGTTTTGGATAGAAATGTGAACATAATTACAGATTTAAAGGGAAATAAAATTGTACTAATAAACGATATTATATTCAAAGGAAAAAGGTCTGTAAACTGGGACGATGTAAAGAACTATCTTGAAACATATGTCGGTGAATTTTATGAAATTGCCGATACAAACGATATTGTATATATTGGAAAAGAGTTACCAGATGAATACACTGGTTCGCGGTATACATATTCGCTGAAAGGGGCAAATGCGAAAGCAAAGGCAAATGCATCACAGGGGATACCGGAGATGTTGGAGATAGCGACTGGAAAGCATTTCAGGGAAAATTCCGGTGAAAAGCATAACAGAAATGCTGCGAATGGCTGGTATCGGTATAATTCACGTTTTGCACTGCCAGTCTATGATGAAAATGGGGAAGTGGAGCGGTATAATGTGTTTCATGCCTCCATGCTGATACGGCATGATGCAGACGGAAAAATGTATCTTTATGACATTATGGACATAAAAAAAGAAACGAGCAACCCTTTCGAATCATAAGATTTTACTTGGCAAAAAACCCATCTCTTTTTCTATAGTATAGAGTATGCGGAGATTATTGTCAAGTATGATTTTTTAATTACCAGCTTTAGCAGTATGCGGAAAACCTGCAGGATGTGCTTCACTGTCTGTGCGGTGACAGCTTGTATGCCTGTGAAGGTTTTTTTGAAAGATGCAAGGGAAAGAACTGGAAATATATTCTGCGTTATAAGGAAGGGAGTATTCCTACGATTGGAACGGAATATCAGAAATGGAAGAGAATCGTAAAGAATTACTAGGAGCATAAAAGAAAAAATTCTGGTTTCTAACAGATCTGCCTGTCAATATTATCTAGAGCATTTGTACAGCAGGAGCAGGCTGCCCATGGTTTTCCAATCTAGTGTCCGGTGAAAGCAATCTGAAGTTCTAAATGGAAAAGACTTGAAAATATAGTGCAGGTAAAGTATAATAACTACGGTACGAAATGATAATTTTTTGTATTTTAAAGGGAATCGTACTTAAATGGTATCGGCGGAATCAGTATTGTTTTGCGCTCAATAGAGGAAAGTAAAAACAGGTAGAAAATCTCAGAATGAAGCAAATGCTGCGGGATGCAGCAGAAGGAGGAAAAAATGGGTAAAAAACCAACAGTATTGATGATTTTAGACGGATATGGATTGAATGAAAAGACCGAGGGGAACTGTGTGGCAAATGCCAATACGCCGGTTATGGACAAATTGATGGCAGAGTGTCCTTATGTAAAGGGATATGCCAGTGGATTGGCAGTAGGGCTTCCAGACGGACAGATGGGAAATTCAGAAGTAGGGCATCTGAATATGGGTGCAGGAAGAATTGTTTATCAGGAATTAACCCGCATTACAAAAGAGATTCAGGACGGGGATTTTTTTAAGAATGAAGCACTTTTGGCAGCAGTAGAAAATTGTAAAAAAAATAACAGTGCACTGCATTTATTTGGTTTACTGTCGGATGGCGGTGTTCATAGCCATAATACACATCTGTATGCTTTATTGGAATTGGCAAAAAAGAACGGATTAGATCAGGTATTTGTACACTGCTTTTTAGATGGGCGTGATACTGCACCTACTTCTGGAAAAGGATTTGCAGAAGAACTGACAGAAAAGATAAAAGAAATTGGTGTCGGACAGATTGCAACGGTAATGGGGCGTTATTATGTAATGGATCGGGATAATCGCTGGGAGCGTGTAGAAAAGGCATATCGTGCGATTGTAGACGGAATCGGAAAAACAGCAGAATGTGGAGTACAGGCAATCGCAGATTCTTATGCAGAAGGCGTAAATGATGAATTTGTTGTTCCGACTGTAGTGGTAAAGGATGGACAGCCGGTTGGAAAAGTACAGAATAAAGATTCTGTTATTTTCTTTAATTTCCGCCCAGATCGTGCAAGAGAGATTTCAAAGGCATTTTGTTTAGATGAGTTTGACGGATTTGCAAGAGGGGAGAAATTGGATTTAACTTATGTCTGCTTTACTGAATATGATGTGACTATTCCAAATAAATTAGTGGCATTTCATAAAGTGACACTGAATAATACATTTGGAGAATTTTTGGCACAAAATAAAAAGACACAGGCAAGAATTGCAGAAACAGAGAAGTATGCACATGTGACCTTCTTCTTTAACGGCGGAGTGGAAGAACCAAATCCGGGAGAGGATCGTATTTTGGTAAATTCTCCGAAAGTAGCTACTTATGATTTACAGCCGGAGATGAGTGCATTTGAAGTCTGCGATAAATTGGTAGAAGCAATAAAGTCTGGAAAATATGATGTGATTATTATTAATTTTGCAAATCCAGATATGGTTGGACATACAGGTGTGCAGGAGGCAGCAATTAAAGCTGTAGAGGCTGTGGATCAGTGCGTAGGTCGTGCCGTAGAAGCGATTTATGAAGTGGATGGGCAAATGTTTATTTGTGCCGATCATGGAAATGCAGAACAGTTGGTAGATTATAAAACAGGAGAAAGTTTTACGGCTCATACCACTAATCCAGTTCCGTTCCTTCTTGTCAATGCACCAAAAGAATATACTTTGCGGGAAAACGGATGTTTGGCAGATATTGCTCCGACTTTAATTGAATTGATGGGAATGGAGCAGCCAAAAGAAATGACAGGGAAGTCTTTGCTTGTAAAATAGATAGGTTGTACGTTTTTAAGAATGGGAGCGGGTATGAAAAAGAATTGGAGAAAAAAAATCGGTTTCGTATTACTTTTTATATTTGTATTTTGTTTATTTTTGGAATGTTATCATTTAAAAAAGATTTATTTTATTTCCAAAAAAGAAGCCTATGAAACAACATGGAATATTTCACTTCCAGATGATTTAAAAGAAATTTATCATGTGCAGACTCCGGTTGTTTTTCTTCCAGATGGAGAAAAATATACTGTTTTTGAAGTACAAAAAGAACAGATGGGTTTGGAAGGGTTTTATCGGGGAGGAATTCAAAAAAAGTTTGCAGAGGATATGTTAGAGTTGTTGGAAGTACCAGAAGAAGAAAAGCCAGATTTTAGTAAAAATTATGTTTGGAGAGAATATCGAAAACATAGTGATACTTTGTTGGTTTTGTATTTCTTTGAGGAAAATCGGGTTTATTTTTTTCAGAAATTGATATAGATGGGGTTACCGGACGCTAGAGGCGGTTTGCTCCTTTCCTTTGCCTGCTCCGCTCCGAATGGTAAGAAAGTCTATGACTTCTGTATTTATGTGTACGCAGCCGAACGAACCGGGGGCAATTCGCTCTCACTACAGCTGAAACGTAGCTGGTGTAAGGAAGTATTTTCTTAGTTATAAGATGGTTTCTTTTCTATACACCGGGCTAAACACGCCCCTTTTTTGCATACCCTGCATGAAAGCAGGATATGCAAAAAATTCTAGGTGTTCTCACAGAAGCCAAGACTTTCTAACCATTCTCCGAAGTCGCAGGCAAAGGAAAGGAGCAAATCGTTTCTGGCTGTTGGTTGGATGGCGGTAAAAATACAGAACAGTTGAAAAATTTTAAAAGTTGTAAGTTGGTATATCTCTGATAAAGATGGTTTTTATGTTTTGTCAGGGATATTTGTTTTTCAGTATAATGATGGAAGTGGTTTGGTGCGGTGCAACATATTTATATAGAAATACAACATAAGTATATAGAAAATTGAAAAAAAATCCATTTACGAATCAGAAAAAACAAAGTATTCTATAAATTAGAAGAAAAAAGATTCGAGAAGTTTTTATTCAAATAAAAATAGATAGGAGGCAGAACAGATGAAAGAGAAAGTATTAAAGAAGTTTCAGGAAATCTTTGGAGGAGAAGGAGAGATTCGTACATATTTTGCACCGGGGCGTGTGAATTTAATCGGGGAGCATACTGATTACAACGGAGGGCATGTATTTCCGTGTGCATTGACGATTGGTACTTATGCGGCAGCGAGAAAAAGAGAGGATAAGAAACTGCGCTTTTATTCGATGAATTTTGAACAGGCAGGTGTGATAGAAGCCGATTTGGATCACTTGAAAAATCAGAAAGAGGATGGATGGACCAATTATCCAAAGGGTGTCATTTGGGCGTTAAAAGAAAAGGACTATCCGGTTACAAATGGAATGGATGTTGTATTATTTGGAAATATTCCAAATAGTTCCGGGCTGTCTTCTTCTGCTTCGGTAGAGGTAGTAACCGGTGTTATTGCAAAGGATTTATATGGACTGGATACATTGACCATGCAGGATATTGCTTTGTTAGGGCAGTATTCGGAGAATCATTTTAATGGAGTGAACTGTGGTATTATGGATCAGTTTGCCATTGCTATGGGAAAAAAGGATCATGCTATTTTTTTGGATACTGCAGATTTGTCCTATGAATATGCACCGATTATACTAAAAGATGCTAAGATTGTAATTGCCTGCAGCAATAAAAAGAGGGGATTAGGCGATTCGAAATATAATGAAAGACGAACCGAGTGTGAAACGGCACTTGCTGAACTTCAGACTAAACTTTCTATAAAGAGTTTAGGAGAATTGACAGAAGAAGAGTTTGAAGCCAATAAATACTTAATTCAAGACAGTGTAAGAGTGCGTAGAGCAAAACATGCGGTATATGAAAATCAGCGCACGATTCATGCAGTGGAGGCTTTGAAGAAGGGGGATATTATTGAGTTTGGAAAGCTGATGAATGAATCCCATATTTCTCTGCGGGATGACTATGAAGTGACGGGAAAAGAGTTAGATACTTTGGTAGAAACTGCATGGAAACAAAAGGGCGTGATTGGATCTAGAATGACAGGTGCTGGATTTGGAGGATGTACCGTAAGTATTGTAAAAAGTGAAAATGTAGAAGAATTTATTCAGAAGGTGGGAGATACCTATCGGGCAGCAGTCGGATATGCAGCCGATTTTTATGTAGTAGATATTGGAGATGGGGCAGGCGTATTATAAAAAACAGGATTGGAGGGAGAATAAATGGAGAATCAAGTAAACCAAGCAATAAAAAATCTGGTGGAGTATGGAGTAAAAACAGGATTATTAGAGGAATCCGATCGGATCTATGTTACAAATCAAGTGCTTGCAAAACTGCAGTTAGAGGAATATGAAGAACCAGAGAAAGCACAGGATGCAAAGTTAGAGGAAACTTTAAAAGTATTGTTAGATTTTGCCTGTGAGAAAGGTTTGATAGAAGACAGTATTGTCTATCGGGATTTATTTGATGCAAAATTGATGAATTGTCTTATGATGCGTCCAAGTGAGGTACAGAAGCGGTTTTGGGAATTGTATCAGGAAGATCCGAAAAAGGCAACAGATTATTTCTATAAACTGAGTCAGGACAGCGACTATATCCGCCGCTACCGAATTGAAAAGGATATGAAATGGACGGTAGATACTGAATATGGAACGCTTGATATTACAATCAATTTATCAAAACCGGAAAAAGATCCAAAAGCGATAGCAGCCGCTAAGTTAGCTAAGCAGAGTGGTTATCCGAAATGTCTGCTCTGTAAAGAAAACGAGGGCTATGCAGGAAGGGTCAATCATCCGGCAAGAGATAATCACCGAATTATACCGATTACCATCAATCAGTCACAGTGGGGATTTCAATATTCTCCTTATGTGTATTATAATGAACACTGTATTGTTTTTAACGGACAGCATATCCCAATGAAAGTAGATAAAGCTGCATTTCAAAAGCTGTTTGATTTTATTGAACTGTTCCCACATTACTTTATCGGATCTAATGCGGATTTGCCGATTGTAGGGGGATCTATTTTAAGCCATGATCATTTTCAGGGAGGAAACTATGAATTTGCTATGGCGAGAGCACCAATTGAAATTCCGATTACTATACCGGGGTATGAGGATGTAGAAGCAGGAATTGTAAAATGGCCGTTATCTGTCATTCGTATCCGTCATAAAAATAAACAGCGTTTAATTGACTTGGCAGATTATATTTTAACAGTTTGGAGAGGATATACTGATAAAGAAGCCTATATTTTTGCAGAAACAGAAGGAGAGCCGCATAATACCATTACACCGATAGCCCGTATGAAAGAAGGGGTATTTGAACTGGACTTAACACTTCGAAATAATATTACGACCGAAGAGTGTCCGTTAGGACTGTATCATCCGCATAATGAACTGCATCATATCAAAAAGGAAAATATCGGCTTAATTGAAGTGATGGGTCTTGCTGTACTTCCGGCAAGATTGAAAGAGGAAATGGAACTTTTAGAAGAGTTTATTTTGGAAGGAAAGAATATAAGAGAAAGTGATGTATTAGAGAAACATGCAGATTGGGTAGAGGAGTTTTTGCCAAAGTATCCGAATCTTACCAAAGAAACAATAAGCGGAGTAATAAAAAAAGAAATTGGGCAGGTATTTTGTCAGGTGCTTGAAGATGCCGGAGTATATAAATGTACAAAAGAAGGAAGGGATGCATTTCTTCGGTTTGTTCAAACACTTTAAAAAAACAGAAAAAGAAAAAATTTGATGACATATAAGACACAAAATCAGATTGACAAGATTCCCATTCTATGGTAGTGTATACGGTAGGAGTAAAATACTCCCATATGCAAGATTAGTTTTAGGAGGATTCAAACATGAAAGGCACAGTAAAGTGGTTTAACGCAAAGAAAGGCTACGGATTTATT
>CAJUGZ010000203.1 GCA_910585855.1 uncultured Lachnospiraceae bacterium
GAAATCAGAAGCCCTAGACTTTCTTACCGTTTGGAGCGGAGCAGGCAAAGGACAGGAGCAAACCGCCTCTTGCGTCCGGTTCGGTGAAAACCTTTACAAACAAAAAAGAAGCTGCCTTTTTAACAGCTTCCCTCTTGCTTCTCATTATATCAAAACATATTATCTATTATATTATCATGCTAAAACATAAGAAAATTAAATTAAGAAAGAAAATCCTTAATCTTTTTACTTCGAACCGGATTCCTCAATTTCCGCAAAGCCTTTGCCTCAATCTGCCGAATCCGTTCCCGAGTTACATTAAATTCCTTCCCAACCTCTTCTAATGTCCTAGGATGTCCATCCAACAGACCAAAACGCAGTACAATTACCTGCTTCTCTCTCTCTTTTAAATCCTGCAAAAGAGTATCAATATGCTCTCGAAGCATGACCGATTCAATATTTCCCTCCGGTGTCACTGCATTATTATCCGCTACAAAATCCCCAAGATTGGAATCGTCCTCCTCTCCAATCGGTGTTTCCAAAGAAGCCGGTTCTCGTGCAATCTGCATAATCTCGATTACTTTTTCCTCTGACATCCCCAATGCTTCTGCCAGTTCTGTGGTGGTTGGTTCATATCCAAGCTCTAATGTCAATTTTCTCTGCATCTTAGACATCTTATTAATTGTTTCTACCATATGCACAGGCACTCGAATTGTCCTTGCCTGATCCGCAAGTGCCCGTGTTACTGACTGGCGAATCCACCAAGTTGCATACGTACTTAATTTATATCCCTTTTCATAGTCGAATTTTTCGACACCTTTAATCAGTCCCAAATTTCCTTCCTGAACCAAATCCAAAAAACTCATTCCACGCCCTGTATATCGTTTTGCAATACTGACTACCAAACGAAGATTTGATTCAATCAGTCTTTCCTTTGCATAGACATCTCCTGCTGCCTTTCTTTTTGCAAGCTCTGTTTCTTCATCTGGAGTCAGCAAAGGAACAGTTCCAATCTCTTTTAGATACATCCTTACCGGATCTTCTGTTCCGATTCCTTCCAATAAATCAATCGCATCTAAATCAATCTCTTCTTCATCTTCCGGTCGGAAACCATCATCATCCTTCTCTAAAATTAAATCATCATCAATCAATGCATCTACATCCAGCATACGAAGCACATCAACCCGATGATCTTCTAAATACTGATAAATATACTCTAATTGTTCCACTGACAAATTTTCATTTTTAAAGAAATCATTGATTTCTTCCACATCTAAAACACTTTTTTTACTCTTTCCAAGCTCTACTAATTTATTCAGATTTTCTAAAAATGCAGTTTTCTCGTCTCCCACGTAGCATAATCCTTTCTATATTGTATTACAGAAATCCTATGGTTGCACATTTTCTCTGCAGTTTATATTCTTTCTACTATGTGCCAATTATAAAGCACACCTTGCATATTTAAATCACCGCTACAGTATACTCTATTTTTCGACATTCTGCAAGACATATATTTATCTTTTTTTATGTACTTTCGCTACTGTCCGTTACCATTTTCCTTTAAACAACAGCAGTTTTTTTACATATTTTCTCTTGGTACAATTATATTCAACGCCTGATACTGATTCTTTACCTCAATTTCTCTCGGATTTCCTCCAAATTCTCCATCCAATACCCAAGGAACAGACTGCGGTGAATGAATATAAAGCTGTGCTGTCTTAAAAGTGATCAGCCTCTCTGAACTGGCATCCTCCGTCAGCAGTGCATTTAATATCTCCTGCAGTTCCAATGGATTTTTTGGATTTCGAATCAAAGTAACTTCAAACATACCATCATCCATTTTCACAGATTTTCCAACAATCTTTTTAAATCCGCCAACTGAAGTAGAATTTGTTATCATTCCATAGATAAAATCTCCCTCAATTTTATTTCCGTCATATTCCACTGTCATAGGAGCTGCCTTAATTGCTGTAATCTGCTTGATTCCCTCAATCAAATATGCCGGATGCCCTAAAACATTCTTCATCTGCTGAGGCGTCGCATAAGAAACCTCTGTAAATGCACCAAATGCCGCCACATAATTAAAATAACGTTCATTAAAAGAACCAATATCACATAAAAACGATTCTCCACAGACAGCCACCTGTGCTGCCTTATCCATCTTTTTAGGAATTTTCAGGCTAGACGCAAAATCATTTGTAGAACCAGATGGAATATATCCAACTGAAACAGAAAAACCTGCTTCCATCAGTCCAGAAACGGTTTCATTCAGTGTTCCATCTCCTCCGCTGCAGACAATTCGATCAAATTGTTCTCCAATTTCCATCACGGTATTTTTCGCATCCAATGGCTCTTGCGTAATATGAAGCTGAACCCGATATCCATTTTTCTGAAAAATATTTACAATATCCAGAAGCTGATTCTTAATCTGCCCTTTTCCTGATTTAGGATTCAGAATAAAAAGTAGTTTTTTCATCTTATCACACTCCCCAACTCCCCCCATTTTTTAGCTTATCCATAGTGTTGCCCTCTTTTATATATATTATAATTGTAATATTCTCATAATCAGAAGTCAATATACCAATTTCTGCTGAAACAAATTTTTCGTCCCCCTTCTACACCTAAAATTCAAAACTTTTATATTCAAAAAAATTAAGAAACATGCCAGCCATATAAAAAAGCTCAAAATATAAAAACTTCTTACTCTCCAAATTATACAAAATCAAAAAGTAAAAAGTTTCGCCTAAAAACACACTATACCAAAAGCAGAAGAGGACGCCAAAAGCGGAAAGAAGTTCTATTCCGGGTTCGCTTTCGCTTAGCATTTCCTCGTAGCGGACACTAAGACGCTAAAGTACAGCGTCTAAGTGCCGACGGGAAATGATAACCCTGCATAGAACTTCTTTCCGCTTTCGGCTGTGTACTCCAGACGAAAAAACAACAACAAATCGTAAAATAATCATCTCTTAGCTGATATACACAAACAAAATTAAAAGGACAATTTACACCCCTGTAGGTTGTTTTCTCTTCCCATATAAGATATACACAACCAAAATTCGAAGATTGATCTACACTCCTCTATTTTTTCTGTTACCTTCATACATAATATACACAGCCGGAATCCGAAGGGAGGTCTACGCAGGGTCATCATTTCCCGTCGGCACTTAGGCACGGTATTTTCGTGCCTTATGTGTCCGCTACGAGGAAATGCTAAGCGCAAGCGGACCCGGAGTAGACCTCCCTTCGGATTCCAGCGTCCTCCCCAGATTAAAAACTACCTCTAATGCACTTCCTGTATTGCAAACGATTTTCCTACACATTTCCGTGCCTCTTCCAAAGAAGAAAATTCCTGACTGCGAAGCATCTGCGCCATCAAATTTCCAATAGCAGTTCCTTCTACTGGACCTGCAAAAACTTCCTTTCCGGTTGCTTTTTTTGTAAGCTGATTCAAATATTGATCCTGACATCCCCCACCTACAATATAAAGCCTTGAAAACGTCCTTTTTGTAATATGTTCAATTTCCCGCACGGTTTCTCCATAACTTTTTGCCAAACTATGATAGACACAGGATAAAATTTCTCCTGTCGTTTCTGGAATTATTTGATTAGTTTTTTTGCAGTATTCCTGAATTGCCTGTATCATACTTTCTGGAGCTAAAAATCCTGCATCATTGACATCCACAATAGAAGAAAATCCGTCTGCCTCTTTTGCCATAGCTATTAAATCTGGAAAGCCATACTGTTTCCCCTGTGCTTGAAGTTCCCGGCGGATACTTTGAATCATCCACAATCCCATAATGTTTTTTAAATATCGAAAACGATAGTCATATCCTCCTTCATTGGTAAAATTACAGGCTTTACTTTCCGGTGAACAATCCGCCTCCATTCTTTCTATTCCCATAAGCGACCAAGTACCAGAACTTAAATATAAAAAATCATCTCCACTCGCAGGTACGGCAAGAACAGCCGAACCTGTATCATGTGTAGCTGGAAGCACTACTTCTAAATTGTAGCCTACTTCCTTTTGTATTTCTTCCTGTAAAAATCCCACACAGGTTTTCGGCAGACACAGTTCTCCAAATAGTTGTCTTTTATAACCTAATTTTTCAAGAATTTCCTGATCCCAATCCTTTGTTTTTGCATTGACAAGCTGTCCGGTTGTAGCATTGGTATATTCGTTTTTCTTTATCCCGGTCAGTAAAAAATTAAAGTATTCCGGTATCATTAAAAAACTCTCTGCCTGTTCTAAATACTCTGGATGCTCCTTTTTTATTGCATATAGCTGGTAAATCGAATTAAATAATTGTTTTTGTATACCAGTTCTGGCATAAAGTTCTTCTTCTGAAATCAGAGCATATACTTCTTTATCGATATTGTCGGTTCGGCTGTCACGATATGCTACAGATTCTCCAAGTATTTGATTCTTTGCATCCAAAAGAACAAAATCCACTCCCCATGTATCAATTCCCATACTGATTGGAATACACCCCTGTTCTTTACAGACTTTCATTCCATTGATAATTTCCTGAAATAAACGATCCAACTCCCAACAAAGATGTCCGTTTTTTTTCACCAATTTATTTTCAAAGCGATATATTTCCTCTAATACCATCTTTTCTTCTTCCATATGACATAAGATATGTCTTCCACTAGAAGCCCCTATATCAACTGCTAAATAATAATTTGCCATCTCTAAAACTCCCTTCTGCTCCTTCTATAATAAAAAATATCAGAAAAAGGCACAGACACTTATTTCTGAACAGCTCCTTAGAAAATACGCCTGCGCCCTTTTGTTTTCTTTTACTTTCGATCTGCCAATACTTTGGCTTCATATTTTTTCACTGCATCCAGCCATTCCAGCCCTGCACCCTTATTCTGCTGAGAGCAATAATAATCCCATACCAGCGCAAAAGGAGCAGCCCTAAATTCTTCTTTATAAGCCAAACGAGCACTTACATCATTTGCCGCCTCTAATTCTTTCATTTTTTCAACCGGCTGCAGCAATGCCGCAAGAATTGCTTTTCTTGTATTGCGGATTCCTGTTACCCAAGCTACAATTCGATTGATAGATCCGTCAAAGAAATCTGTTGCAATATAAGTATCCTGCAATTTATCCAGACGAACCAATTCTTCCATAATTGCTTTTGTTTCATCATCAAAGCTTACTACATGATCTGAATCCCAGCGAACCGGACGAGATACATGCAGCAGCACATGATCCGAAAAAGTATAGATAGAAGCCAATTTTGCTGATACCACCTCGGTAGGATGATAATGTCCGGTATCTAATGTCATAATAATATGATCCTGATTTGCTTTCATAACATAACCCATACAAAATTCATGAGAACCAACCGTATAACTTTCCAAACCGATTCCAAATACTTTTGATTCAATTCCATCAATTACTCCGGTTACGTCTTTTGTTGCTTCAAAAATCTGATCATAACTATCCTTTAATCTCTTGCGTGGTCCAATCGTATCAATCGGAATTTCTTTATCTCCGTCTGGTGTCCAATGGTTGATTACACATGGCTTTCCTGTCTTTTCATAAAAATACTGTCCTATTTTGCGGCAGCGGATTCCATGCTCAATCCAAAACTTACGAATTTCTTCATCTGCACAGGATAATGTCCCATTTTCGCCCTTTGGATGAGAAAAATAAGTAGGATTAAAATCTAAGCCAATCCCTTTTTCTACTGCCCAATTTACCCATTTTTCAAAATGCTTCGGTTCAATTTCATTTCGATCCACAAAAGTATCTGCTTCCTGATAACTGGCATGCAAATTCAGTTTTAATACACCAGGAATATATTTCATTGCCTCTTCAATATCTGCTCTTAATTCCTCTGCATTTCTTGCCTTTCCCGGATAATTTCCAGTAGACTGAATCCCTCCTGTTAAAGAAGAATCCTCTTTTTTCTCAAGCCCGGCAACATCATCCCCCTGCCAGCAATGCATGGAAATCGGAATCTTATCTGCAATTTCAATCGCCCGATCGACATCGATTCCATACTGTGCATAAAATGCTTTCGCTGTTTCATAACCTTTTTTTAAATCGTACATTAATCTTCTCTCCTTTAAAATAAAATATTAGGTACTTTTTATCTTATATTGATTATAAAAATTTTCTTTGCTGTTTACAAGGTCGCTGCTATCTTTTTTTACGTCCTTATTTGCATTTTATTACACATTAATCTTTACCTTTATGCTTCATAAGAAAATAGATAAACTTTATTTTCTTTTTTATCAAAAATCATATACTCTCTGTTATTGCCTACAACAGTACATCCAAAATCATATTCCCGTTTCAGCAATTTATAATACCGATTTTCTATAATATCATAACAATAATCCCATCCGTCATTTTTTCGAAAAAATACTTTATTTCCTGCAATATCTCTCCATGAAGCCCACTCGGTAAATTCTCTTACCTCTAAAGTATTAAAATCCAAAAGAAATTTTCGTCCAAAACTGGTTTCATAAATCATATACTCTGAACAGGCATGAATATTCTGAATATACTCTGTCTTATATTTCAACTCAATTCGATAATGACAATAAGTATCCGACAACAAATGATACTCTAAAATATACCAATTCTCCCCATCATATTCTACCGTATAAACAAAATTTCCTTCTATACAAGGTTTTCTATTATTATTATATCGAAAATAAAACTCTGCCTTTTTATCAAAAGAATCCTCTTTTGGCTTATAACACATTAAATCTAACTGATATGCCGTATCTCTTACACTCTCAAATCCTGCATATCCCGGGTACTGATTCACTTCTTCCTGCGGATATTCAAAATAAAAATATAAATCATCCTTATTACAACTTCCAATCATTGGTACATTCAGCCCATTCTTTATTTTAAAATCCTCCGACTTACAAATACAAAATACCCTCTGTGTATTCAAATCCATTCCTTTGACTTCCCATACCGATTGACTGTCAAATGAATTTTCTTCCCAATATGCTTCACACCAATAGAGATAATTTTCTGTTATAAGAGAACTTACCACATTGCACTTTCTATCTTCTGGAAGAATAGAAATCAATGCCCTTTCCTCTTTTATATCATAAATTAACAACCCACTTTGCGAACCATTTTGTGAATTATTAAATAAATGATCGGATTCTGACTCTGCCAACGAAATCTGAAAAGAAGCCATCATTCGATTATTACAAATACCTTCTATACAAATATCCTGATATCCTTCTAATGTAATACTCTTACTTGGCATAAGCTGTTCTGCTTTTTTATCAAAAAATTTTGATCCATACTTATATTCGCTATTATAATCTGCAGCCAATTCTTTATCCGTCTTATAATTCTGATACTCTTTCCACGCTTCACTATCCGTAAACTTTAAAATCCCTTTCGACTGTTTCAATTCTTCTTTTTTTACAACAGTTTTTTCACTTATAAAACAATAATTCTCTTCTAACATATCACTGTCTAAACCAATCACTGTTTCTGCCTTATCACTTCCAATACTTTCTTCTGTTTTTAAACTTTTTGCTTTTATTTCCCCACTTTCCAAATATGTATTAAAAACAAAATAACTGCAAAATAAAACACTTATTAAAACAATACTTCCTATCCATACCCTCCTTTTCATCTTTTACCTCCTATTCTCCAAAATAAATTTTCACTGGAAAAATAAATCATTACTTTTATTTTATATTATATTGTATATTTCTAACACTGTCAAATAAGTTTACCTTCAAACTTCAATAAGTCTTTTGGAATTAGAGAATGGAGGGAGGACGTCAAAGGACGCCAGAGGACGCCAGATTCGAAAACGGTGGGCAGCCTGCTGTTCCGGTTTCCAAAAAGCAAGAAGTTCTAAGACTTCTGCCTTTTCTTTGATCCAACCGGACAGACCGGGGCGCAATTCGCCCTCTTTTCAGCCGAAACGAAGCAGGTGTAAGGAAGGATTTTACCAGCCATAAGAGATCTTCTTTTCTATTATCCGGGCTAAACACGCCCCTTTTTTTTCACACCCTGCATGGAAGCAGGA
>CAJUGZ010000204.1 GCA_910585855.1 uncultured Lachnospiraceae bacterium
GCAGACGGATTTACTACTTCTTTTACTACCATTGAGAGGGAAAACCTAAGAAGTTATAAAGGTATATGTGAACTTCTCCCCATATCTAAAATGCCGGGAAAGCCCGGAAATACGGGCTATACCGACATATAAGAACTTCTAAAGAGATAATCTAAATTCACCATAAATTTTTATTAAAAATTTTATCTTTTTTTAAATTTATAAGTTTATCTTGAAAAAATTAAAAAGTACTTGACTTAAGTCTGAAATCGTACTATTATATTCCTTAAGTCTGATTTCAGACTTATAATTAAAATAGTTTTATTTTTTTAAGGATATTATTTTTTATACTTACTCCATTAAAATTAAAACTAGAAAAGATATAACATCTTTTTAAGAAAGAAGAGGAATTGAAATGAAATTAATTCAAGGAAAAAAACAAGCGGCATTTAATCGAATTTTTCAGGAATTTGATGAAGTGTATCATGAGATTGCAGTAAAACAAGGATTTTCTGACAGTGCATTTTGGATTCTATATTCCATTTGTGAGTTGGGAACTGGTTGTCTTCAAAAGGATATTTGTGGTGTAACCTTTACCAGCAAACAGACTATTCACTCTTCCATTCGAAATTTAGAACAGGCAGGTTATTTGAAGTTAGAAGAAGGGAAGGGAAGAGATAAGCATATTTTTTTGACAGAGGCAGGTGAAGCGATTGTTGAGGAAAAGATTCTTCCGATTTTGGCAGCAGAAAATCAAGTATTTGATGAAATGACAAGGGAAGAGGGAGATGAGTTGTTGGAACTTTCGGCAAAATATTTATCTATCTTACGAAAAAATTTTAAAGAATTATATAGAGATTCTTCGAAAGGAGTAAATGAAAAATGAAAATTCAATTATCGGAGCATTTTACGTATTCAAAATTGCTGCGTTTTGTATTTCCATCTATTGTTATGATGATTTTTACTTCTATTTATGGTGTAGTAGATGGTATTTTTGTGTCGAATTATGTAGGAAGCACATCATTTGCAGCGGTAAATTTAATTTGGCCGTTTGTAATGGCAACAGGAGCAGTAGGATTTATGCTAGGAACAGGAGGCAGTGCGATTGTTGCAAAGACAATGGGAGAAGGAAAAGAAAAAAGAGCAAATGAATATTTTTCCATGCTGATTTATGTTAATGCAGCAGCAGGAATTCTTCTTTCTATAATTGGATTTCTCTTTATTCGTCCGATTACACAGCTTTTAGGAGCAAGAGAAACACTTTTAGAAGAAGCTGCTTTATATGGAAGAATTTTGTTGTTAGGAAATGCAGCTTTTATGCTTCAAAATAGTTTTCAGAGTTTTTTTCCTGTAGCAGAAAAACCACAGACAGGACTGTTAGTTACAGTAGCAGCAGGAATAACAAATATGGTAATGGATTATCTGTTGATTGCCGTTTTTCAGTTAGGTCTTATAGGAGCGGCAGCAGCAACAGTATTAAGTTATTTTGTAGGAGGAATTCTTCCAATATTTTATTTTGCAAAAAAAAATCCAAGCCGCCTAAAGCTGGTAAAAACAAAATTTTATGGAAGAGAGCTATTAAAAAGCTGTACAAATGGTTCTTCCGAGATGATGAGCAATTTATCGATGTCAATAGTAAATATGCTGTATAATCTGCAATTAATAAAAATTGCAGGGGAAAACGGAGTAGCTGCTTATGGAGTAATTATGTATGTCAATTTTATATTTGTAGCAGTATTTATAGGCTATGCTATTGGAAGTGCACCAATTATAGGATTTCATTATGGTTCAGGAAATCAGGCAGAATTAAAAAATTTATTTAAAAAAAGTCTGGTTATTATTCTAGTAGGATCTGTAAGTATGACAGGGCTAGCAGAAATTTCAGCATTGCCGCTGTCAAAAATTTTTGTAGGATATGATGAAGTCCTGCTGGAAATGACCCAGCATGGATTTTGTATTTTTTCATTATCTTTTTTATTTAGTGGTTTTAATATATTTAGTTCCGCTTTTTTTACAGCTTTAAATAATGGAGCAGTTTCTGCTGCAATCTCTTTTCTAAGAACTCTGATTTTCCAAATAATCTCAGTAATAGTACTGCCGATTCTATTTGGAATAGACGGGATTTGGATGGCAGTTGTAGTAGCAGAAATCCTAGCGATGTGTATAGCGGCTATTCTATTACTAAAAAAAAGAAAAACTTATCATTATCTATAAATTGAAGAGGGGACGCTGAAATCAAAAAGAAGGTCTATTCCGAGTCCGCTTTCGCTTAGCATTTCCTATTTTCACAGCGGACACATAAGGCACGAAAACACAGCAAGACTGCGCCTAAGTGCCGACGGGAAATGATGACCCTTCATAGACTTTCTTTTTGATTTCAGCTAGTCCCTCATTTCAGTTATGCAAATCAACTAATTAATTTATGCTTCCCGCATGATCCATACTCACCGCCAAATTCACATCCCGCATCACTTCACTAAAAATCCGATCCGGCACATCTTTTATTCGAATACATTGAAATGTCTTTCGATCGGAAAAATCCACCCATTCTAAAGTAGAAAATTCGGTATCGCTAGGAGAAAACTAATTTGCTATAGCATAGATTCGAGCCACGATATTTTCTTTATAGTAAACTTTTTGCAGTCCGTTTTTATAGTCAGCCACCCAATGCCGACTTTTTAAACAGACAGCAGTTTTTTTCGGCTGAATTTGATTTCCCGCATAGCGAAGAGAATGGAAACACTCTAGTTCCTCTTCTGTTTTTACATATAATTCACGAAATACTTGTTTAAAAGGCTGTTGGATTTTCTTTTCAAACAGGATTTTTTGATAATCTGACCAGATACCAAGTTCCCAAAGGTCAAACGGATGTGCCATTCGAAGTTTTTTCTTTGGTGTTAGTTTTTGACAAGTTCCATCTGCATTGATTAGTGTTGTTTCATTTAAAAACCCAGTTTGTTTGTCACAAAGATAAACCAGATCTTTTAAAATAGACCAAATGATCGGATTTTTTTGTAAATTTCTAATTTCTGAAACCATCATTTCCACACCGTATTCCATAAATTGTTCCATCATTGCTTTTGTTTGGCTGTATTGATCCTGAAGCTGGATACAGGTTTTTTTGAGTTCTGTAACCAATGGATTATTTTTATATTTGGCAGGAATTGACTTTAAAAGTTTTTCGTTCTTTTCGCAGATACAGGCAGGTTTTCCATCTTCGTTAAGCTGAATTTTTAGACGAAGTTCTTCTGCTTTCTGCCATTGAAAACAATTTTTTACCAATTTACTTTCCATGTTTAAGGTAAGACGTGTTACATTGTCATATCCTGTATTAATTGCTAGATTTTTCAGTGCCATAGCAACAGCCATTTTTTCACTGGCTCTTTTCTGTGCACCAAACTGTTTGCTTTCTTTTAAAAATTGATGCAGAAATTGGTAGCGGTGCAGGATGTCTTTTTCATTTTGAATAGGAATCAGTGCATAGGACATTAAAGTGTCTTTATTTCGCTTTTTTTGTATCATGGTTTCAAGTTCCTCTGCTGTTATTTTTCCTAGTGTGGCATCTGTGTACTTTTGGACTCGAGTATATTTATTGGTATCCGAAAGGTATTTTGCACTGTCATAGAGAATTTTAAAATGTGCTTCACCAAGCTGTTTACTGCACTCTAAAAACCAGTTTCGATCAAATGCACCGTTGTTTAAATCTTCAATCGAAAGTGGTGTATATTTTGCAATGACTGCTGCTGTACGGTTGGAAAAATGTTCGTTTATATGAGCCGTAAAATAATAGATACCGCTTTTTAGACCTGACCAGCCTAGATATTCTTCTATACAGTTAATCCATTTTGGATTATAGACAGCAACTTCTACAAGCCGTTTTTCGGAAATATTTTTTCCGCTCAGCAATGTTTTTAAGGTTTCTCCATTTTCGCCCGGCAGCGGTTCGCTGACAGAAAGCAGACAAGAAAGGCAGTCATTTTTATTGGATGAAATATGGTAGTTGTAATAAACGGCACGGTTTAATGTATCCTTTCCCAATGCAGTTAAAATTTCGATTAAATAAGAAATTCCACGTACTTTGCAGATTCTGCGGATCATATAGGAAAATGGAGTATCGGTTTCGCTACGCTTTAATTCTACTTTTAAAATCATTTCTAATGTGTTCCAATAAAATTCTTGGGCAACCTGCATAATATAATTTTCGCTTACGGTTTCTCCTTCCTTTAGGTAGCGGCTATATTTAAAATTGCTGGTTTCTGAAAAGCAGATGATTGGAATTAATTGATAAAATGTAATATATAATCCAATCCGTTTTTTTTCAAAAGCGGCTTGATAGACATTATCGAGAGAGATAATATTTTGTTCGTAAGCCTTGATATAATCGAAAAAGTTTAATTCCAATATATTTTTTCCATAAAATTGATTGGTGTTTTCAAAATGTAAAAACATTTGTATAAATTCGGTATCTATTTTCCAATTTCTTGGATAAGAAAGAAACATATCAAACCAAGAAGTCTTTAATGCATAATAGAGGATAGGTTTATCATTTTCCATTGGAACTGTATGGATGGTTTCTTCTAACGGCAGACTTCGAAACAGTGCCAGCAGAGAATAGGCAGCTTCTGTTAATAGTTTGGTGTTTTCTTCTTGTTTGGAATAAAACAGAAAAAGGTTTTTTATAATGTCTTGTAAGGAATACCAATGCAAATAAGGCTGTTTGTTGTTTAAATAAAGATCCAGATAGTTTTCTCCATATATTTTTTTTACCAATGGGAGAAAAAAATTATATTTTGTCCAGTTAAATCCAGAATTATCGCTAAGAACAGAAAAAATATACAGATTTAACAGCATTGGAAATGTTTGAATCTGTTTCTGATAGAAAGTGCGCCATAGTTCAGGGAACGGGTAGCAATCTAACGGATCTTTTTTGTAGTCAGGAGTAACAGCAACATAACCATTGTCTAAAAGGCGTTTATATCCAAGATAGTCAATATATTCTCGCTCTTTGTTTTGTAAATAAAGGTTTTCTAGCTGTTTGAATAAAAAATCAATTTCTTCTCTTTTATTGTTAAAAGAATCTAATTTTGTTTTTTGAAATAAATCCAAGAAAAAAGAAGGATCACTTTCGGTTACAGGCATAGCAAAATCGGCATCGGGATCAAACAGCCCATAGCCTTTTTGATTTAAAATAGAATCTGTCTGAGAAACAGGGGCTAATTCATTTAAAATAACCGATTCTTTTTCAGTAGGGTTGGTCAGACAAGAAAGCAGAGCCAAACAGGCTTGATAGGTTTCCTTTCGTGTACTGTCTTTTTTTAGACGGGTTAAAAGGTCAAGTCCTGCAAGATGCATTTCTTCTTTTTTATCGGTTAGAAGTGTACGGATGCTGGATATTAGAACAGACGGATTTTGTTTTTCTAAAAGGGAAATGATTTTTTTGCGGATATCGGAGTTTTTATATTTCAGCAAAGCCGTAATAGATTCAAAATCTTTATCTTCTAATTTTAAATTTGAAATCAGCTCAAATGCCGCAAGGCGGGTACGGGAGTGTTTATCGACTAAGGACTTTATTAAGGTTTGTTTTTGCAGTGTGTTTTTTGGACTGTGCAGAAACAAATGCAGAAAAGTATCCCGATAGTCGGCTTCTATCTCGGGAAGCAGAGGACAGATTTGATCAATTAATTCCTCTTCCTGCAGCATAAAAGCAAGCACTGCCATACGAAGTGCCACTTGATTCGGAGTAATTGATATCGAATACCATGGAAAAATATAAGGGGAATAGGTATATCCTTTTTTGGGCAGCAGAAGAAAAATCTCTTTCCAGAGATAAAAGTGTTTTTTAGCCTGTTCTGGTTCTAAATAGAACATATCAAGAGGAATCGGCTGATAGAGATAGATGTGATTTCGAGAGTTTGAATAGGTATCTTGACTTCCATAAAGCGCCTGATCGAGTAAATAATAAAAATTATACTGCATATAAGTAGGCAGAAAGGCAGCACAAAGTTCTATATCCTTTGGATAGGTTTCTAGAATTTGGCTGGCTGTCTGCATGGCAAATTTTCTGTCTTGCAGCGAAAGATTGTAGTATGAAACGACTAATTTCTGATTTTTTGTACCATTTGCAATCAGTTCTTTACAGCAAGAAATAGCCTCTTCTATTTCAAAAAAACCAAATGCCCAAAGTCCGATATAAAGTTCGATACTGTCATTGCTTTGTATCAGAGTCTGACGAAATTCTTTTTCAAAAAGAGATTGTTTTATCAGTTCAAGTTGTTTGTTTGTAATATAATCGAAATGCTTGGCATCACATAATCCAGTCCAAGTGCATACTGCACGTTTTACAGCAGAAAAACACAGCAGGTTATTTTCGGAGATTACCTGAAGCAGTGTAAAAAATGCTTCTGTTGTGCCGCAGTCCATATTTTCAAAGATTGCCTGTCGTACGCTTTCTTGTAGTCTGGCAGTCAAAAGAAAATCGCCTAGGACTTTATGCAGATGAGTGTGACTGCTTTTTATAATTCCACGAATTATATCTGTTGAAAGAATCATTGTATTATTTTCTGATAATAAGATTTCTTCTAATAGTTTGGCTAAATCGGTGGTGTCGGCATCTAATTCTGCTGCAATCAAATCTTCCATATGAGAAATAGTAGGGCAGGAGTGGGGATATAACAAATCCAATAGCTGCTGCCGTTTTTCCGAAGATTTCAAGTAATCGTATATATTTTCGGCATAGAAAGACAGATGATAATAGCTTTGGAAGAGCCCTTCTAAGTTATGAGAGTATAATTCCCAGTGTTTGCTGGAACGGACTGTTCTTTTAGAGTATCCTTTGGAGTAGGGAAATTGATTGTATTTATCTAAAAGAGCAAGAAATTCGTCTTGCTTTTTTTGAGGAACATAGGCATCTAAAATAGGGCGATGATTTTGCAGAATTTTTACAGAAGGCGGGGCAGAAGCGGTTGCAGATTGGATATCGTCTGCAAGAACTGTAAATTTTTGATGAATTTCTTTTTTTATTTTTATCTGTTGTTCATTGTTTGGATCATTTTCTCCTTGAAAAAGACAAAGTGCTTTCCAAAGGGAATATTTGTGCTGATTGATTCGGTCGATTTGTACTTGTTTTTCCATATTTTCCATATGTAACAAAAAGCCTCCTTTTTATTTAATATTTTTTGATTTTACTATTTTTTACCATATTCTTCCAGATAGCATGGTAAGACGGACAAAGGTTAGTTTGCTGTCTTCATAAAGAGAAATTGGTTCGTTTAGAGTTTTCCATTCATCTGAGCCGGAAAAGATACGAAATATACCATCTTCAAAACACTGCCATGCTGTTTCGACTGCTTACTGTAGATCTATTTTCTTTTCCCCGTAGCGGATACCAAAACTGATTTTTCCGCTGAAAGATTGTTCTTCTATTTCGGATGCAGATAGATTTTTTAATAGATCTTGATTTTTGCTGTAGTCTTCTATATAGAGAAAAACCATTTGCTCAATTAGTTCTTGTACTGTTTTTGGAACAGATACTAGATCATAGGGTATCTGCGTAATTGAATTTTTTTTGCCAATTTTTTTATATTTACAAAAATTTTCATAGAATACTCCTTTTGTTTTTCATAGTGGGCAAGAGATGGTGCATAGGTTACAGAAAAATTATGTATTAATCTTAGCATTAGTATAGAAAAAATGCAATAAATTTTTATAATAAATAACATCATTTGCTCGAATAAGAAAGATTTAATTAGGCTTTTGAAGATAGGATGCTGCTGGAAAGGAGGTTGGCTTTCGCCGGACGCAAGAGGCGGTTTGATCCTTTTCTTTGCTTGCTCCGCTTTCCGAACGGTAAGAAAGTCTAGGGCTTCTGTATCTAGATATATCAAACCAGACGAACCGGGGCGCAATTCGCCCTCATCACATCCAAAACACAACGAGTGTAAGGAAAGATATTATCAGCTATAAAACGATCGCTTCTCTATTATCCGGGCTAAACACGCCCCTTTTTTTGTAC
>CAJUGZ010000205.1 GCA_910585855.1 uncultured Lachnospiraceae bacterium
CTACCCACCGTTTTCGAATCTGGCTGTTTCTTGACCCCGGAACAAAAAAAGAATATTATTTAAACTTTGCTAAAAACTTGTTCTGTAAGAAAACATCGTTTCTACCGTGATCCAACCAACAGCGAGAGGCAGTTTGCTCCTGTCCTTTGCCAGCGACTTCGGAGAACGGTTAGAAAGTCTTGGGCTTCTGTGGAACTACCTAGAATTTTTTGCATATCCTGCTTCCATGCAGGGTATGCAAAAAAAGGGACGTGTTTAGCCCGGATGATAGAGAAGAGGATGTTTTATGGCTGATAAAATCTTTCCTTACATCAATTACTTTTCGACTGAAAGGAGGGCGAATTGCGCCCCGGTTCGTCCGGTTGGATGAACCGAAATCAGAAGCCCTAGACTTTCTTAGCGTTTGGAGCGGAGCAGACAAAGAACAGGAGCAAACTGCCTCTCGCGTCCGGTGAAAGCCAACCCTTTCCGGCAGCATCTTATCTTATTCTCACCTTGAAACTATCATGAAAATGGATCATTTTATAAAAATTTTCATATATAAGTTTATCCTGATAAATTCCTAGGATAAACTTATTTTTTCTAAATTTTCTATCCCTGCAATCCAAAGAATATCTAATTTCGTAGCGATAGCATAATAATTTGTTTTAGTTTACATAATATTTTTATGTAAACTTATAATTTATGATTTAGGTTTCCATCCGGCAATGTTACTGGAAGTTAAGGCAGAAAATAAATGCTGTTTCGCTTTTGGATATTCCATGTTTAAGCTGCGAAGGGTTTGTTTTATAGATGCCCGTTTGCTGTTTTGATCCATAGGACAAGGGTTTGTTATAACAGGAAGGTTATATTTTTTTTGAAATCCTATTAAATCTGCTTCTGAAAGATAGAGAAACGGACGAATCACGGTCAGCTTTGTTTGTTCTAAAAAGGTAACCGGGGAAAAACAAGAGAAACGTCCTTCATAGAGTAAAGACATCAATACCGTTTCTACTGCATCATCCTGATGATGTGCATAAGCTATTTTATGGAATCCTAGTTCGATTGCTTTTTGGTTTAATGCGCCCTTTCGCATTTTTGCACAAAGGGAACAGGGATTTCTTTCTTTTCGCTCTGTAAATACAATTTCTGCGATTTTAGTTTTTACTATATGGCAAGGGACTTGAAGGGAATTACATAATTCTACAACAGAGGAAAAGTCCATTTCCTCAAATCCAAGATCGACACAAACTGCTTCTAATAAAAAAGGGCTGGGATAAAATTTTTGTAATCCACTTAATGCATATAGCAAAGCAAAACTATCCTTTCCTCCTGAAAGACCCAGTACAATTTTGTCGTTTTCTTCAATCATCTGATAATCTTCGATCGCCTGTCTGGTTAAGCTGTACAATCGCTGCAGTTTCATTAATGGTATCTCCTTTTTGTTTTTTATATTTTTATTATAACAATTTTAAATTTTTTTTGGAAATTCTTTTTAAAATCTTTTTATCTCAAGTTGACAGTAAAGTCTATTCTGAGTATACTAGTGCTATAAAGAAAAAATTATAATAAGGGGTGACAAAAAATGGATTTTTTTGACAAAATCAAAGGTACAGTAACGGACACCAGTAAAATTGTAGCACAAAAAGCCAAGGACAAAACAGAAGTAATCAAGTTAAAGCATCAGATTTCAACAGAGGAAGAAAAAATTAAAGAAGCTTATTTAGCGATTGGAAAACGCTATTTTGAAGAAAATATAGGTGAAGTGTCAGACGCTTATATTAACGATTTTACAATTATCAATGAAGCAAAAGCTCGTATCTGTGAACTTCAGGAACAGATTAAAACCATTAAAGGTGTATTCTCCTGTCCAAACTGCGGTGCGGAAGTTACATCCGATTCTTCTTTTTGCAGTTCCTGCGGAGCAAAAATCGATCCTCCTGTACAAAAAGAAGAGCCAATTGTTGATGTAGATACCGAATCTGCCGAGTCTACAAAAGAAGCTTCAGAAGCAGCCGAATCGGAAGAACCATCAGAAGACTAAAACATAATTTTAACTGTTAAAGTATCCTGAACTTCCAAACTGCCGGGAATCGTGTTCTGGTTGTTTTGAAATTTAGGATACTTTTTATTATTTTATTATTGATTCCTGCGTCCCCCTTTTGAAAATAGAAATTTTATGATAAAAAAGCAAACATATTTTCGAAAACATTTGTTTGCAAAAAAAAAGATTTTGTGTTATAATCATTCAAAAGAAAGGAGGTATTTTATGAGTCAAGAAAAAATCTCGTCCAAACAACAAGAAATTTTAGAATATATCAAATCTGAAATTCGATCCAAGGGATATCCGCCTGCTGTGCGTGATATTTGCGAAGCAGTCAATTTAAAATCTACATCTTCTGTTCACTCTCATTTAGAAACATTAGAAAAAAAAGGTTATATTCGAAGAGATCCGACAAAGCCAAGGGCAATCGAGATCTTAGACAACAACTTTCAATATGTTCGTACCGATTTAGCAAATGTACCGATCATCGGTCGGGTTGCTGCCGGAGAACCGCTGCTTGCAGTCCAAAATATTGAGAGTTATTTTCCGATTCCTACCGAATATCTGCGTAATAAAAACACATTTATGCTGGTAGTAAAGGGAAACAGTATGATTAAAATGGGGATTCTAGATGGCGATCAGATTTTAGTAGAAGCTCAGCAGACAGCAGAAAATGGAGATGTTGTCGTTGCTTTATTAGAAGATTCCGCTACAGTAAAACGTTTTTTCAAAGAAGATGGTCACTATCGCCTGCAACCGGAAAATGATGAGATGAAACCAATTATTACCGATCAAGTAGAAATTCTTGGAAAAGTAGTTGGTCTATTCCGTCGAAATATTCATTAACAAATTTTTTGAAATTAGATATAACAAATTTTCGATGAAATTAAATTTAAAACAACTGAAAAATAAAAAAAGATACAGCAGAGAAAAAAACATAAGATACGATTTATTTTTTCTCTGCTGTCTTTTTTAATTATAAACATTCCATATCTTTTTCGGTAAGTTCAATTCCATCTCTCCAAATTCGCTCCAAATCATAGAATAAGCGATCTTCTTTGGAAAAGACATGTACAATAATATCACGATAATCCATTAAAATCCAGCTTCCGGTCATATATCCTTCTACTTGAATCGGTTCATGTCCCATTTTATATAACTCTTCCTGTACCTGATCGACCAACGCCTGTACCTGATTTTGGTTGGAACCATTCGCAATAATAAAATAGTCCGCGATTACAGAAACATTTGAAATATCAATAATCTTAATATTTTCCCCTTTTTTGCTGTCTAATGCCCGATAAGCTGCTTTTACCAGTTCTTTTGCATCTGCCATAATTCATTCCTCCTGCATCTCTTTTTCTTCTTTTCCTTTTGCTTCTAAAACCTCTTTTCTGTCTAACTCTAATTGTTTATAATAATCATATGTTTTTACTGTCATCTCATCCATAATATCTTTTCGATCTTTATGTCTTTTCTTTAAATATTCCAAAGTATCTCCAAGAATCATTAACATCGTACAATCCAAATCAACAAATGCCATACGGCGGATTTCTGTAAGATTTGGTGCTTTTATACGTCTTGGTTCAATATAATCTGCAATATAAATAATTTTTTCTAATGTAGACATTGCAGGACGACCTGTCGTATGATATAAAATAGCATTGATAATATCCTTATCATTGATACCGAATTTATCCATTGCCATAAATGCTCCTAATTTCGCATGGAGCAGATAAGGAGCTAACCGCTCTGCTTCAGACATACTAATATGATATTTTTCACATTTATGAAGCTGAACCTCATCAGAGAAACACTTTGCACAATCATGTAAAAGTCCGGCTATCTCAGCCTTTTTTAAATCACAGTCAAACCGCATTGCCATACAAACAGCCGTATAAGCAACTCCTATGGTATGTTCATAGCGGTCTGCGGTCTGTTTTCGTTTCAGATGCTGTTTTATCTTATCCACATTGTACTGCACGCACTTTCACCTTCCTGTCACTTGATATAACTACACAGCAAATTTTCTTGCCGTGTAGCCGCACACCGCAAAGCAGCAAATTTTCCTTGTGCGGCTGTGTGCATATTATTATACTTAGCGTCAGTCTTTTCGACACTTAGTATAATTTCTGCTGATAAATATATTTCTCCACATCTTTTGGCACATAATATTTTATTGTCTTCCCCTGACGAACCCGCTCCCGAATCATAGTAGAAGAAATTTCAATATGCGGGGTATCAAGCAGTGTAATCTGACCGACTGAATCGGGATAACGTTCATTGAGATAACATATCTGTTTGTTTAAATCCTCTCGATCCGCATCTCCCCGTACCGCTGCAATAATCGGAATTTTTCCCAAAATCTGTTCTGGATGATTCCACTTTTCAATGTAAAACAGCGAATCTGCACCTAAGATAAAAAAATATTCACACTCCGGGTGCTCCTCACTTAACAGCCGAACGGTATCTGACGTATAAGTCATCCCACCCCGTTCTAATTCAAAACTAGACAATTTCAAATGGTTGTTGTCTTCGATTGCAAGCTGTACCATACGGCTTCGGTGAACAGCCTGCGTAATCTCTCGTTCTTTATGAGGAGGCACAGAACAAGGCATAAAGAGAACTGTATCAAGCTGAAACTGTTCCCATGCATGTTCTGCTAAAATCAGATGTGCACAGTGAATTGGATCAAATGTACCGCCAAATATACCAACTTTTTTTCCCATTTTTCTGCCTCCTACTTTGTATTTCTTTACTTTGGCAAAATAATTTTACGCTTTTCCGGTTCATCCGCTTGTTTATATAAAATAATTTTTCTTCCGATTATCTGAACCACTTCGGAACGGGTATGAGATGCCAAAGTATCTGCGATTTCTTTTGGATCTTCCACACAATTTTTTAAAACATTTATCTTAATCAATTCATGGGTTTCTAATACCCCCTTAATTGCATCGATAAATTCTGTAGTCAGACAAGATTTTCCAATCTGAAAAACCGAATCCATAGTAGACGCCAAACTCTTTAGATACGATCTCTGTTTACTTGTCATTCGTTATCCTCCATCTAAAATTCGTATGTGATAATATAATTAACAGCATTCTATAGAATACCATAAAATTGCAAATTGATCAAGGAAAAAGCCGGAATTCTTTTCCATTCTGCATGGCTGAACTGTAACAAAAACATTCCTATCTTGAAAAAAGGATTTCCCGCTTTTTCAAAATTATTCCTTTTATTTGAAATACTCAAATTCAAAACCATAAATTCGAACCGTATCTCCCTCTGTAATTCCAAGCGCTTCTAATTCGTCTAAAATCCCATTTACTTTTAAAAACTTTTGAAAAAATTCAAAGCCTTTTTCGGAATCTAAATTGGTATATCCAAGCATCCTCTCCACTCTAGGTCCTTCTACTTTATAAATTCCTTCCTGTACCTGTTCCACCGTATAAGGTAAATCGGGATCTTGCATAAATTCTGGAAAAAATTCTTTTTCAAATACGACAGGTGCCGTATCCGTCTTAGAAAGCAGTTCCTGTACATAATATAACAATTCTTTTACCCCTTTTCCACTTACTGCCGAAATCGGAAATACTGCAATTCCCTGCGGTTCAAATTCCTCTTTGATTCGATTGATTGGACTGACTTCTTCTCCGTCAAAAATAACATCAATTTTATTGGCGGCAATCACTTGAGGACGCTCACAAAGTTTTGGATTATAAGCATAAAGTTCTGCATGAACTGCATAAATATCCGCTATCGGATCACGCCCCTCTGTAGAAGCAGCGTCCACTAGATGAATCAAAACCTTAGTTCGTTCAATATGGCGCAAAAACTCATGTCCTAATCCGACTCCCTCTGAAGCCCCTTCAATCAATCCGGGAATATCTGCTATAACAAAACCCTGATGGCCCTCTAAATCCACTACACCAAGATTGGGATTTAATGTAGTAAAATGATAATTAGCAATCTTAGGTTTTGCATTGGTTACACGAGAAAGCAGCGTAGATTTTCCAACATTCGGAAATCCAACCAATCCAACATCTGCAATCAATTTCAACTCTAAAATAACAAGCAGCTCTTTTGCTGCCTGCCCGGGCTGTGCATACTTTGGCACCTGCATGGTAGCAGTTGCATAGTGCTGGTTTCCTTTTCCGCCTCGTCCCCCTTTTAAAATAACCTCCCGCCGATTCTCACCCGACAGATCTGCTACTACTTTTCCGGTAGAAGCCTCCTTTACAATCGTTCCTGCCGGAACAGAAATTACCAAATCCGCTCCATTCTTTCCATGGCAGTTTTTGGAACGTCCATCTTGTCCATTTTCCGCCGCATATTTTTTCATATGCCGAAAATCAGTAAGTGTATTTAAACCATCTTCTACTTCAAAAACAATATCTCCCCCGCTGCCGCCGTCCCCACCGTCTGGTCCACCTGCTGCTACAAACATTTCCCGGCGAAAACTAACACACCCGTCGCCGCCTTTTCCAGATCGAATCCATATCGTTACTCTATCTGCAAACATTTCTTCCCTGCCTTTCTAAAATCAAATAGTGGAAGGTTCTTTTCCCCTATCCATATACAATCGAATAGAGAAAAAATTTTCCCCTACTTGTGTACATAAAGACACAAAAGGGAACAAACCTTATCGGAATGTTCCCTTTTCCTATTAATCCTTACTGTTCTACAGGATAAACAGAAGCCTGTTTTCTATCTCTGCCCTTTCTTTCGAATCTTAAAATTCCGTCACAAAGAGCAAACAAAGTATCATCACTGCCACGTCCCACGTTTACACCCGGATGAATCTTTGTTCCACGCTGTCTATAAAGAATATTCCCTGCTTTTACAAACTGTCCGTCTGCTCTTTTTGCGCCTAACCGCTTTGATTCTGAATCTCTGCCGTTCTTAGTAGAACCTACTCCCTTTTTATGAGCAAATAACTGAAGGTTCATCTTCATCATGGTTTCCACCTCCTTGTCTTCACTGATAGATATCCGATATTCTCTTCTTTGATTCCATTTAAACCAAGCCAAAGAGAATCTAATAATAAAGTCGCCTCTTTACTGATTTTCGAAAGAAACCGCAGTTCAAGCAGTCCCATTTTCTGATCTACCTGATAAGTAAAACGATCTTGGGTCAGCTTTTCAATCGAATTTACCGTATTGATTGCTAATGCAGAAACTCCTGCACAGACAATATCTTTTCCAAATATATCAAAACCTGCATGTCCCTTTAATCGAAACCCGGTATAACAATCGTCCGAATCTTTATAAAAAATTACTTGAATCATAACTTAAGCATTAATCTTATCAATCTTTACTTCTGTGTAAGACTGTCTATGTCCATTTTTCTTATGATATCCCGTCTTTCTCTTGTATTTGTATACAATAATCTTCTTTGCTCTGCCTTCCTTTACTACACTAGCAGATACAGTAGCATTTGCTACAGTAGGATTTCCAACAACCAAAGAACCATTATTCACTGCCAATACTTGATCAAAAGTAACTGTATTCCCGGCTTCTACGCCAAGTTTTTCTACTCGAATGATATCGCCTTCAGACACTTTATACTGCTTACCACCTGTTGCAATAATTGCGTACATAAGACACCTCCTATTATCATTACTCGCCAACGTTGGTGACGGTTTTTATAAAATAAAATTCGTGCTTTTTACCTAGTTGTGCGGCATACTTCTATATGTTACCATTCCAACCCCCATTTGTCAACCAATTTCCATAAAAAATCAGGATAAACTTATAAACTTCAAGAAGTCTAATAATAGAGGAAGGACGCTAGAGGACGCCAGATTCGAAAACAGTGGGCAGCCTGCTGTTCCGGTTTCCAAAAAGCAAGAAGTTCTAAGACTTCTGCC
>CAJUGZ010000206.1 GCA_910585855.1 uncultured Lachnospiraceae bacterium
GCATATCCTGCTTCTATGCAGGGTATGCAAAAAAAGGGGCGTGTTTAGCCCGAAGAATAGGGAAGAGGATGTTTTATGGATGATAAAATCTTTCCTTACACCAATTACGTTTCGCCTGTGGTGAGGGCGAATTGCGCCCCGGTTCGTCCGGTTGGATAAACATAAATCAGAAGCCTTAGACTTTCTTACCGTTTGGAGCGGAGCAGGCAAAGGACAGGAGCAAACCACCTCTGGCGTCCGGTGAAAGCCAACCCCATCCTATCTCCAAAAGCCGAATACAAGTCAAGATGTATCAGTTATTTTTCATCATCTGTTCTGCAATTATCAAGTCCTCCGGCGTAGTAATCTTAATATTCGCATAACTCCCCTCCACCAGCCGAACCTTCTCCTTTAAAAAAATCTCCACCGCCATAGCATCATCTGTTACAGCCCTCCCCGACTCTATCACCATCCGATAAGCCTGTTCAATCAAACAATATTCAAAACTCTGTGGTGTCTGTATCATCCAGACCTGTTCCCTCTTCGGAGTCTGTTCTACATACCCGTTTTCATCACAAATCTTAATCGTATCTTTTACAGGCATACCAACTGCACAAGCTCGATCTCTTTCTACTGCCTCAATCGACCGCTCGATCATTTCTTCTGTTAAAAAAGGTCTGACTCCGTCATGAATCATTACATAATCACAGCCCAAACAGCTCTTTAATCCAGCATATACCGAATGATAACGTTCTTTTCCTCCGGCTACAACAGCTCTTACCTTCTGAAATCCAAACCGCTCCACTATTTCTTTTCTGCAGTATTCCCTTTCTTCTTCTCCCGTCACCAATACAATCTCATCTACTTTGCTCTGCTCAAAAGCCATCAAAGAATAATATAAAATCGGTTTTCCATGAAGCAAAAGATACTGTTTTGGAATATCACTCTGCATCCGCCGTCCATGCCCGCCCGCTAACACAACCGCTGTAATCTTCTTTCTATCCTTCATCCACGCTCTCCCAGTCTTAAATTGGGAACGGCATTTAAATCCCAGCCGTGTCTTGTCCCCTTCTGATATTCATAATATGCGGCAGAACCAATCATAGCTGCATTGTCTGTACAAAGTGCAGGAGAAGGATGATAAAATAAAATTCCCTCTTTTTTACATACCGCTGCCATACTGCTTCTCAGTTCCGAATTTGCTGCAACTCCTCCTGCAATCGCCAATTTTCCCAGCCCATACTCTTTTGCTGCCTGTATACTGTGCTGTACCAGTACTTCTACTATAGCTGCCTGAAAAGAAGCTGCTATATCCGCTGTATTTACTGCAATTCCTTTCATCTGGCAAGAATTGATATAGTTTAATACTGCACTTTTTACACCGCTGAAGCTAAAATCATAAGGTGCATCCTCTATCACGGCTCTTGGAAAAAAAATTGCAGTAGGATTTCCCTCCTTCGCTGCTTTATCAATCTTTGGTCCTCCGGGATATCCAAGCCCAACTGCCCGTGCCACTTTGTCATATGCTTCTCCTGCCGCATCATCTCTGGTTTTTCCAATTATCTCATATTCTCCATAATCCTTTACCAAAACCAGATGTGTATGTCCTCCTGATACAATCAAACAAATAAACGGCGGCTCTAAATCCTGATTTTCGATAAAATTAGCAGAAATATGCCCTTCAATATGATGTACTCCCACTAACGGTTTTTTCTTGGCAAAGCAAATTGCTTTTGCCTCTGCAACTCCTACCAGCAATGCTCCTACCAGTCCCGGTCCATAGGTCACTCCTACTGCTGTAATCTCTTCCAGTGTTATATTTGCTTCAGAAAGTGCTGTTTCAATTACCTGATTTATTTTTTCAATATGCTTTCTGGACGCAATCTCCGGTACAACACCTCCATACAGTGTATGTAATGCAATTTGCGTATAAATTATATTTGACAGCACTTCTCTCCCGTTTTTTACCACAGCGGCTGCCGTTTCGTCACAGGAACTCTCTATTGCCAAAATAAAAACATCCTCTTTTCCTTCACCCATCCCTCTATCCTTCCTATATTAACATAATTATTCTGTCTTTTTCTTCTAAGATTCCTCTACACTGGTCAGTTGCCATCCCACAATCTTCCAATGATCAAATTCATCTTTTCTCAGCATAAAATCTTCATAGGTCTTGGCAAGTCCGCCGTTTGAATTTCGAATAAAATACTCTACTGTTACTACACAACAAGAACGGTCATCTAATTCATAATAATCTACATCTCTGCTGTCCTCTAAAATATAATTGGTTATCTTTTGTGAAGTTTCCTGATACTTCGCTACCTCTTCTTTTGTCTGCTCTATCAAATCTTCTTCCGAATTTGCTGCCAAAAGCTCCTCATCAAATAAAAGCCTAGACTGTTTTACCAGCTTTTCTAACATCTCTTCTTCTACATTTTCCGAATAAAACGCCATTGTAATATCACTGTATAATTCTACTACTTTAACTGGTGTATTAGGATAATTTTTCTCAATATCCTTTGCAATCAATTTCTCTGCACTTGAAATATCCGTCTTTGTTTCTGCAGGTGTTGGTGTATTTCGATTTGATAAATATGCATAATATCCCAACCCTAAAGCTATTAAAATCACAGCGGCAATCAGCCCACGATATTTTTTCATACCACATCCTCCTACTCTTCTTCAAAATAAAGCGTTATGCTCTTTCCGTCTTTTCCCGCTTCTGCATTTGGAAAAACCTCTTTTACCCCCGGCATAAACTCCTCTGCCTTTATCAAAGAAGGACTATAATGTGTCAGCCACATCCGCTTTGGTTTCGCTTCTGCTGCTACTTTTGCCGCTTCTAAAAACGTCATATGTTTATATTCCCTTGCCTTTGCCTCCTTGCCGTCTTCTCCATACATACCTTCACAGATCAGCAAATCTGCCTCTTTTGCTGCCTCTACCATAGAAACAGTCGGTCGGGAATCCGTGCAATAGGTCAAATGAATCCCCTTCCGTCTCTCTCCAAGCACCATATCTGGTGTAATTATTTTTCCGTCCACCTCTATAGATTCTCCCTTTTGCAAAAGATTCCAAGATCTCAGCGGCACTCCGTATTCCTTTGCCTTATCCGGCTGAAACTTTCCGATCCGATCAATCCAAATCGAATATCCATAACATGTCACATTATGGTTGACCCGAAACGCTTCGATTCGATAACCATTCTGCAAAAGGGTTTCCTTTGCCTCGGTCAGTTCTATAAATTCGAGCGAAAACGGCAGTTCCGGTGCAATCGTCCGTAGAGCAGTTACCACTCTCTCTAACCCTTTCGGTCCGACTAATTTCAATGGCTCACTTCTCTCTGCATTTCCCATAGTAAGCAGTAATCCCGGCAAACCACTGATATGATCTGCATGATAATGTGTAAAACAGATCATATCGATTGGCTTAAAACTCCATCCTTTTTCCTTTATCGCAATCTGCGTTCCTTCCCCGCAGTCAATTAAAATACTACTGCCATTATAACGCATCATAAGTGCCGTAAGCCAACGATAAGGAAGAGGCATCATCCCGCCTGTCCCCAATAAGCATACATCCAACATCTCTATTATTCTCCTTTGCAGACACACAGTTTTTTATTTCGCTCTTTTATTCTAACACATCCAAGGCATAAATGCTATAGATATTCTTTTTCTTCTATTTCTTCCACCGAAATTTTAAATTGCTTTATAATCCTGTCATAACATTCTTCACATAAATCAAAATTATGTTTCATTCCGTCTTTTCTTGAAAAATATCCCCATGAAACAGCAATCTCACAAAATCCTTCTTTTAAAATTCCGTTTTCTATCAACAGTTCCTTACCGCAGCAATTACAAACTGCCCTTTCTAATTTTGCCTCTCTCTGCACATTGTACTTCCTCATCTGTCCTTCCTCCGAATCATCCGTGTTATAATATAAAAGTCTTTCTCAAGTATATCGAAAATCCCTATTCTATACCATGAGTGCTAGTCCCTATTATACAGGATAATTTTTCTGCTTTTCAATGGTAATTCCTCTCAAACGGCGATTCCACATAATCACTGCATTTTCCTTTGGTTTCTCATAATAGTTCAAACGAATTCCTTCCACCAAAAATCCAAACCGCTGATAAAGCCGAATTGCTTCCTGATTGCTTTCCCGTACTTCCAATGTCAATGCCGTAATCCCCCGATGCAGTGCCTCTTCCACTGCCTTTTCCAAAAGCAGATAACCTACTCCCTTTTTTCTTTCCTCCAGCACCACAGCAATATTTGTAATATCTGCCTCTTCAAACGACTGCCAAATCCCAATATAACCAATCAGCATATTTTCTCTTCCAGTTTTTTTCTCTGCAACCAGATAAAATATATCTTTTTTCTCCAATGTATCCAAAAAAGACTGTTCCGACCATGGACAGGAAAAAATCTCTTTTTCTATTGCTGCAACAGTACTGCAGTCCTCCTTTTCCATAAAGCGAACGCCTATCATAACCTCTCCTCTTTTTCCTGCCGTTCCTTTCGTTCTCTCTCTGCCTGAGAAAGCCGCATATAATCCGGTTTATGCTCTGCCGCACTCTCTATTCTTCCCTCTGCAAAATATAGTTCTGCCAAAGCCCCCACTGCTCCTGCCCTCTGCCGATTCAAATGAGGAGGAGCAAATACAAACTCTGTCTGCAGTCTTTCTTCTATCTGTCTTTGATAAGCTAAAATACCATCTCCGGTAAACATAACCCGCTGTCCCCTTTGACTCAATTCCTCTAAAAGCTCTTCTATTCCAACTGCACATGCAGAACGCAGCGTTCTCATCTGGTATGTTCCCCCCTGAATCTCAAAACAAAAAATACCAGTATACACCTGATCCCGCTTTGCATCCATAATCGGTACTACCAAATCACCGAAACCAAAAAGTCCATATGCCATTGCATCTATTGTAGATACAGAAATCAACGGCTTTTTTAATGCAAGCCCCAATCCTTTTGCCGTAGCAGAACCAATCCGAAGTCCGGTAAACGATCCCGGTCCTGCTGCCACAGCAATCGCATCCAATGTATCCAATTCCAATTCTGTCATCCTTGTTATCTCATCTATCATCGGCAGCAACGTCTGAGAATGTGTTTTTTTAAAATTAATCGTATATTCTGCCGTTAAAACAGCATCTGTAACCAATGCCACAGATGCCACTAACGAAGAAGAATCCAATGCCAATATTTTCAAAGCAATCTCCCTCCTAACTCTTTAAACCTTTCTTTTTGTCACCACAGTAATACAAATCTTTCGATAATCAAACCCTTTTTCTAAATCCTTCTCTATCAAAACCTGAACTCGTTCATGCGGTAAAATATCAGCAATCAATCCTGCCCACTCTACAAGACAAACCCCATCCCCATAAAAATAATCTGAATACCCAATCTCCTCCATCTCTTCTACATCCGCAATCCGATATACATCAAAATGATAAAAAGGAATCCTCCCCTTCTGATATTCCTGCAATATCGTAAAAGTAGGACTGTTCACCGTTTCCTCAATTCCAAGCCCGTCTGCAAATCCCTGTGTAAACACAGTCTTCCCAACACCAAGATCTCCCTCTAAACAATATATCTGTCCTGCCGCCGCCTGACGTCCTAACTCCCTCCCAACCGCAAATGTATCCTCTGCACAATAACTCTCTATTTCTCTCATACCATCTCATCTCCCTATCTGTCCCTACTGATGAAATCCATTCATTACCAGCTCCGTTACCCTTTGTGCCTGTGTACCAAGCTGCTTCTTCGAAATAATATTTGCCCGATTTGCCGTTCCATAAAGATAAATATAACGTTTTGTATTTCTAATCCGATAAAGACTGCTATACTGTGCTGAAGCTTCCTCTTTCCCCTGCTTCATCACAAATTCCTTCTCTCCAAAAAAATAAACAGTGGGCGTCTTTACAGACGGATTTAAAGCTGCCTGTTTCGCAGCCTTTACAAAAAGCATAATTGGATTTATCACAGTAAATAAAACACTGCAAACCGCCAAAAGCACCATATAAGAAGTACTTACTGTTCCCCATGTCCACAGTAAAACAAAAAATGCGGCTACACTAAATAAGACCCCGCAAATTCCTGATATACTGCGGTAAGTATGCTGAAACATAAAGAAAAACAGATCCATTACCTCTACCTGAACGGACACTTCAACCATATCTTTATCCATCTTTTCTCCTTCCGCCTAAACCATTTTTCCTACAAACATACAAAAATCGAGTAGGGGAATGACCTTCTCCACTACTCGCCGCACGGGACACGTACAGCAAAGCTGATAATTTCTTTACGTGCCCCTGTGCATAAAAAAAGATATTACCCCAAGCAATATCCTTTATTATACCAAATACAATTTATTTTTCAACCAAAAATTACAAGTTTCCACTAATAGACTTTTTAGGTTTTCGCTAAAAGGACGCCGAAAGCAGAAGGAAAGTCCGCTCCGAGTCCGCTCTCGCTTAGCATTTCCTCGTAGCGGACACTAGGGTGCTAAAACACAGCACCCAAGTGCCGACGGGAAATGATGACCCTGCGCAGACCATCCTTCCACTTTCGACTGTGTATTCCCACCAGAAAATAAAAATAGACCTTCCTTCCGAGTTCAGCGTCCCTCCTTGCCAAAAATTAAATTCTGTTTCCCTTTAAAATTATACTGATTTTTTTATAAATCAGCAGTGTTATAAAAGATACCAAAATTCCTTTTACCAGATTAAAAGGTGCTACCGCCAATAATATAAAACTCCACAGACTATGAATTGCCGGATTTACGGCACTTCCTAATTCAATTAAAGCAGAAATCTCCCAATGAAAAGCAGCAGCATAAGCCGGAAGCAGCACATAAGCATTGATAAAGCATCCTACCACTGTCATCAATACCGTTCCAAAAACTAAACCGACAACTGCACCCTTTTTACTTTTTTTATAAGAGTAAACCAAAGCTGCCGGAAGAACAAACGAACATCCAATTATAAAATTAGCAAATTCCCCCACCCCTGCTGTTGTACTTCCGCTTACCAAAAGATTCAGTAAAATCTTAATTGCTTCAATCATAACTCCTGCCACTGGTCCAATAGCAAATGCCCCGATAATCACAGGAAGTTCACTAAAATCCAGTTTATAAAAACTAGGTGCAAACGGAAGCGGAAAGTCAAATAACATAAAAACAATGGCAACCGCCGATAACATAGCAACCTGTACCATAACCTTTGTACTTTTGTAATTTACTTTTGTTTTCTCTTGCAGCACTTGTGTGTGTTCTACTGTCTGATTCATCCTTATACTCTCCTTTTCTTCTGAGTCTTCTTCTAAGAGCAATCAAAAATAAAAATCCCCGATAAAAAATGCCAGCAGCATCTTCTATCGGGGGATTTTGACATTATCCAGACAGCAAGCTTTTCCTTGCTGCAAACAGATATGTTCTCCTCTCATCCAGACTTCAAAGACATTCATCTTATACACTGTCGGTTTTGGAATAGATAGTCTGTCAGTTCCTATCGCACCAAATCGGCTGTTTTACTACTAAAACAGTTCACGGACTATACCGTCGGTAGGGATTCTCACCCTGCCCCGAAGAATTCTCTTTTTCTATAATCTATTTTATGTAATTATAACAAAATTGCTATCATTTGTCAATTCATTTTTAGAACTTCTGCAATTAGGCTTTTGTTAAAACCATATAATATTAGATTAATTGTATATACAATTGAAGTAGAACTTGCTTCAATCGTATCTAAACTTTACTGAAAACTTATTCTGTAATAAAACATCATTTCTACCATAATCCAACCAACAGCAAGAGGCGGTTTGCTCCTGTCCTTTGACTGCGACTTCGGAAAACGGTTAGAAAGTCTTGGGCTTCTGTGGAAATACCTAGAATTTTTTGCATATCC
>CAJUGZ010000207.1 GCA_910585855.1 uncultured Lachnospiraceae bacterium
ACGCCATTCCTCCCACCGCCTAAAGGCAGTGGGTTTCCTTGCTGAATTTTATGAAAAAAAATGAAAAAAAGAAAATAAAAAAAGGGGACTATGGCTATCTTTGTGCTAGAAAAAAACGGCTTGGAATGATTACCCTATTTTGCCTTGGAATGGTAGTGGCTTTTTTTTTGACGGGATATTTGACAACAAAAACACGAAATAATCTTTTTACGATTATAGCGATTTTAAGTGCGCTTCCTGCAGCCAAATTTGCTGCTTCTTTTCTTGTTCTTCTGCCGTATCAAAATGTTTCTTTGGAAGAATATCAAAGGGTGTCAGAACATGCAAAGAATGTTTTGCTTTTTACGGATTTGGTTATTACAACAGGAGAGAAAACGCTTCCTACTTTATTTATTGCTGTTCATAACAGCAGTGTCTGCGGATATACAAAAGAAAAAAAGTATGATACTGCTTATGCAGAGGAATTTTTAACAAAAAATCTAACGACAAACGGGCAGAAGGCAACGGTAAAAATTGTAAAAGAAGAAAAAGTATTTTTACATCGGCTTGATGCAATGGGACAGGTTGCAACAGAGGAAAAGCAGCAGAAAAAGGATCAAAGGATTGGGGAAATTTTGCTTACTTTAATTATGTAATTAGAGATTAGATTTATAGGTTGGTTAGAGAGAAGGGGTAGGATGCAGGAGATTATTATAAAAGAAAATGATGCCGGGCAGCGGTTGGATAAGATGCTGGCAAAATATATGAATTTAGCTCCGAAAAGTTTTTTTTATAAGATGCTTCGAAAGAAAAATATTACTTTAAATCAAAAAAAGGCGGAAGGTTCTGAAAAACTTTCTGTAGGAGATACGGTACAGCTTTTTCTTTCTGAAGAAACGATTGCAAATTTTACAGAGAAAAAACAAATACCAATTTATAGAGAAACACTGCCGATTCTTTATGAAGATGCACATATTATTTTAATCAATAAACCTTCTGGGATGCTTTCGCAAAAGGCAAAGGAAGGGGATATTTCGGCAGTGGAACGGCTTCATTCGCATCTGTTGGCAAATGGTTCTTTTACACAAGAGGATTTTAAAAGATTTTCTCCTTCGATTTGCAATCGTTTAGATCGCAATACCAGCGGGATTTTAATTGCCGGAAAATCATTGATAGGGCTGCAGACAATGGCAGAATTGCTGAAATCAAGAACGATTGAAAAATACTATCTTTGTATTGTGGCAGGGGAAGTAAAAAAAGCGGCTGTAATTCAGGGCTATCTAAAAAAAGAGAAAGAAAAAAATCTGGTTACTGTTGTAACGAACTGCAGGCAGAAAGATACACAGGCTGTTTGGATTGAAACACAGTATCAGCCCCTTGCTTTTCATAATAAGGTAAGTCTTTTGCAGATTAAATTGATAACAGGACGTTCTCACCAGATTCGTGCGCATTTGGCATCGATTGGACATCCGGTAATTGGGGATATAAAGTATGGAGATCCGAAGATTAATTTTATTTATCAAAAAAAATATGCGGTGCAAAGTCAGCTTCTTCATGCATATCGGTTAAAGATGCCAAAATTGTCAGGAGAACTTGCTTATCTTTCTGAAAAGGAATTTATTGCTCCTTATCCGAAAGAGTTTGCAGATGTTATAAAAGGAGAGCAGCTTGTATGGCAACATGGAATTCCAGAGGGTTAAGAGGTTCTTCTTTAGAGGAACTGATTAATTACAGTAATGAGATGTATCAGGAGGAAGGGCTTGCTTTGATTCAGAAAATCCCTACTCCGATTAAACCGATTGCGATTGATAAACAGACACGTCATATTACACTTGCCTATTTTGATCAAAAGAGTACCGTTGATTATATCGGAGCAGTGCAGGGAATACCGGTTTGTTTTGATGCAAAGGAATGTGCAAAGGAAACGTTTCCACTTGCCAATATCCATGCACATCAGATTTCTTTTATGAAGGCATTTGAAGAACAGGGGGGCATTGCGTTTTTGATTTTATATTATACTGCAAAAGAGGAGTATTATTATATGCCGTTTTCTGATGTAGAACGTTTTTGGATGCGGATGCAGAAAGGCGGAAGAAAAAGTTTTACTTATGAGGAAATTGATTTGACGTATCGCATTGGTCATAGAAATAATGTACCGATTCACTATTTGGCAATGCTGAAAAAGGACTTAGAAAGCAGAGAAACTGTATTAGACAGCAAAAAGGAGGAATTATGAAAAATCAGTTGTTACATACCCCGGAGGGCGTGCGGGATATTTATAATCGGGAATGTGCAGTTAAATTGGAGTTAGAAAGGCGGCTGCATCAGGTAATTCGGCTGCATGGCTATCAGGATATACAGACCCCGACGTTTGAATTTTTTGATATTTTTAATAAAGAACGAGGCAGTGTTATGCCCAATGAAATGTTTAAATTTATTGACAGAGAGGGAAATACATTGGTGCTTCGACCGGATTTAACGCCGTCTATTGCCCGCTGTGCCACGAAGTATTTTATGACAGAGGATATGCCGCTTCGCTTTTGTTATACCGGAAATACTTATATCAATAATCACAGTTATCAGGGACGGTTAAAAGAAACCACACAGATGGGATGTGAACTAATCGGAGATGAAACTACTGATGCAGCAGGAGAAATGATTGCAATTATTATAAAATGTATGCTGGCTGCCGGATTGACACAGTTTCAGGTGGAATTAGGAGAAGTCGGATTTTTTAATGGGCTTTTGGAAGAAGCAGATTTGGACGAGGAAACAGAAGCGGAACTTCGGGAATATATTGACAATAAAAATTATTTTGGAATGGAAGAAATGTTGATACAAAAGGGGGTAAAGGAAGGGGCAAGAAGTACCTTTTTAGCGCTTTCTAATCTTTTTGGAACAGTGGATTGTCTAAAAGAAGCACGAAAGATAACCAATAATGCAACTTCAATAGAAGCGATTGTTCGTTTAGAAAAGATCTATCGTCTTTTGGAATGTTACGGGCTAGAGCAGTATATTTCTTTTGAACTTGGTATGCTGGGGCATTATAAATATTATACCGGAATTTTATTTCGGGGCTATACTTATGGTACAGGAGAAGCTGTGGTAACGGGAGGACGTTATAATTCTTTATTACAGCAGTTTGGAAAGAAGTCAGCGGCGATTGGATTTGCCATTAATGTCGATCAGTTGTTGCTTGCTTTAACACGGCAAAAAATTGTCATTACTACAGATACTACGGATTGTTTGGTTGTATTTGAACAGGAGGAGCAGCAGTCGGGAATTGTACTTTCGGAGTATTTTCGAAAGCAGGAAAGATTGGTAGAACAGACCAGACGGCGGACAAGATATACGATTTCTGATTATATTGCATATGCCAAGCGAGAGCAGATAAAAGAAGTCTATTATATTAAAAATCGAAAGCAGATTTTAGTAATTCAGACAGAAAATGGAGAGGAAAGGGAAACAAATTTGGAGGATTTGATTCGCAAATAAAATGAAACAGATTGCACTATAGCGAATGTTTATAATGGAGAGGACGCCGAAAGCCAAAGGAAGCTCTATTCCGAGCCCGCTTGCGCTTAGCATTTCCTCGTAGCGGACACTAAGACGCTAAAGTACAGCGTCTAAGTGCCGACGGGAAATGATGACCCTGCATAGAGCCTCCTTTGGCTTTCGGCTGTGTACTCCAGACCGAAAAAAGTTAGAATAAATAGTAAAATGTTTGCTGTTGTGATAGGAGTGAATAAACAGAAGAGGAGAATGGGTCATGGCTTTTGATATTACGATGATTACAGGTCCTGCTTTGGGGGCTGTAATTGGGTATTTTACAAATTATATTGCGGTAAAGATGTTATTTCGACCGCTGTATCCGGTCTATATCGGAAAGTGGCAGCTTCCTTTTACTCCCGGGATGATTCCGAAGGGAAAGGCAAGATTAGCAAAAGCGGTGGGGGAGGCAGTAGGAGATGTTTTGCTTACAAAAGAGGATTTTACACAGCTTTTATTATCTGAATCGACACAGGAAACGATAAAGAATCAGGTTTCTGTTCTTTATCAAAAAGGAGTGGAAAATCAGGATTCTCTTCGGGATTCGATTGGGAGGTTAACTGATCCGGAAAAGTTGGAGTGTTTTCTTTCTAAAACGTCAGATATGGCTGGCGGACTTCTTTATAAAAAGGTTTTGGAGATAGATTTAGGAAGTATGGTTGGAGAGAAAGTAACGGAAATTATTCGGCTAAAGACACAGGGGACGTTTCTGGCTATGATGCTGAATGATAAGATGATTTCAGGGATAAAACAAATTGTACAGGAGGAATTAAATCAATATCTGGTAAAGCATGGGGAGGAATTAATTCGTAAAAAGACAAAAGAAGGAATCGATCAGTTTGCAGATAAAACTGTTTCTGAGATTGTGGAAGGACTGCCTTTTTCAAAGGAGGAAGTGGAACAGGGAGTAATTGCTTTTTATCAGCGTATGGTAACAGATTACTTTGGAGAGATTATGAAACATATTCCGATTAGTCAGATTGTAGAGGAAAAGATTCAGGCGATGGATGTAAAAGAATTGGAGGCGCTGACACTTTCAGTTATGAAAAAAGAGTTAAATGCGATTGTAAATTTGGGGGCTTTGATAGGGCTTCTCATTGGGTGTGTGAATTTATTTTTTTAGTTGGAGGGAGAGGAGTGGGATGGCAGAACAGACGGAAAAGAAACTGTTTTACCGAACGGTTTTTGCACTTTTGATACCAATGGCCCTTCAAAATTTGATTAATGTTGGAATTTCTTCGATTGATGTAATTATGCTTGGGCGGGTTGGAGAAAAGGTGCTTTCTGGTGCTTCACTTGGAAGTCAGGTTCAGTTTATTATGAGCTTAATTTTATTTGGATTGACTTCCGGATCTTCTGTTTTAATTGCTCAGTATTGGGGGAAAGGGGATAAGGATTCGATTGCAACTGTGTTTGGAATGGCTATGAAAATGGCGGCATTGGTTGGGATTTTTTTTATGGTTTTTACAGAATGGATGCTGGATAAAATTATGAAAATATTTACAAATGATACTGAAGTAATTGCTCAGGGTGTGCTTTATCTTCGGATTGTTGCTGTTTCTTATGCAATTTCTGCTGTTACAATGGTTTATTTAAATACTATGCGGGGAATGGAACGGGTAGCAGTGGCTACCGTTACGTATTTGATTTCTATGATGACAAATATTGTAGTAAATGGTCTTTTGATTTTCGGATTATTTTTCTTTCCAAAGATGGGAGTAGAAGGGGCTGCAATCGGAACATTACTGGCAAGAATAGCAGAGCTTTTAGTCGTAATTTTTTATAATTGGAAGAAAAATGATGTACTGGCTTTTCGAATTTCATTTTTATTTCGCAAGGATAAACTATTGTTTCGGGATTTTTTGAAATATTCTGTTCCTGTAGTGTTTAATGAATTGATGTGGGGTGCAGGAGTTTCAATGATTGCTGCAATTTTAGGGCATATGGGAAGTTCGGCAGTAGCAGCAAATTCGGTAGCTCAGGTGGTACGGCAGTTGGCTACGGTGGTAGCGTTTGGTGTTTCTTCTACTACGGCAATTTTAATCGGAAAGGTAATCGGAGAAGGAAAATTGGATATGGCAAAGGAGTATGGAAGAAGATTTCGGCGATTAAGTATAATCACTGGGCTTATTGGAGCGGCAGTTGTATTGCTGGCTCGTCCGATTGTGATGCAGGCATTTACTCTGTCCGAGGAAGCAAGAGGATATTTGGGAATTATGATGTTGATTATGTCCTATTTTGTGGTAGGACAATCCTATAATACTACTTTAATTGTCGGGATTTTCCGGGGAGGCGGAGATACTTTATTTGGATTGATTTTAGATGTTTCTGTGATGTGGGGAATTTCAATTCTTTTTGGGGCAGTCGGAGCATTTGTTTTTCGCCTTTCAGTACCTTTGGTTTATATGATTTTGCTGAGTGATGAAGTGATAAAAATACCGATTACGACTTGGCGCTATCGGACATATCGGTGGCTGCAGGATGTAACACGCTAGCGTCCTCCATGGATAAAATAATGTAAAAAAGAAAGAGGAATGGAAAATGACAGAAAAGACAAATGTGATGCGGATATTGGAACAGAAAAAGGTGACATATAAAAGTTATTTTTATCAAAGTGAACAAGCACTTAGTGGTGTAGAGGTAGCGGCTCTTTTGGAACAGAATCCAAGGCAGGTATTTAAAACATTGGTTACGGTTGGAAAATCAAATAGAAATTATGTGTTTGTGATTCCTGTAGAAGGGGAATTGGATTTGAAGAAGGCGGCTAAAGCGGTGGGGGAGAAATCGATTGTGATGATAAAAGAAAAGGAACTTTTGCCGCTTACCGGATATGTTCATGGGGGCTGTTCTCCAATTGGAATGAAAAAGTTTTTTCCTACTGTGATTCATAAAACGGCGCAGGAGTTTGAAACGATTTTTTTTAGTGCAGGGAAGATTGGATGTCAGGTAGAGGTGAGTTTGGAAGGACTGTCACAGATAATTTGTTATTCGATAGGAGATTTGATTTAATTTAGGATGCACTTGACATTGCCTTTTTTGGTTTGGAGGCTAGTCAAGTGCTTTTTGTTTTGGGTTAGATTTGTTGGCAACTGCCACGTATAATAAGGGAATGAGGAACGATGATTTTTGTTGCCAGCAGATTTGGATTTTCGATGTGATTGATTAACTGGGAGGCTGCTTCAATTCCTAACTGGTGAGAATTGATATCAATCGAGGTAAGCTGGGGTGAAGTAATCCTTGCAAATAGAGAATTGTTAAAAGAAACAATGGACAAATCTTTTGGAACGGAAAGACCACATTGGGTGCAGATTTGTTCTAAGGCAACTGCTAGGATATCGTCACTGGCAACTACGGCGGTTGGGCGGTTTTCTTGCTGTAATAGTTTATAAAAAAGTTGGTTGTCTAAAGAAAACTGATTGACTTCAATGCAGTAGTTAGGGTGAAATGGCAGGTTATGTTCGGCTAGAGCCAGTTGATAGCCGGATTTTCGTTCAGCAGAAAAGAGCATCGTACATTCACTTCCGACATAGGCAATTTGCCGATGTCCCAGACTGTAGAGATACTCTGTGGCTTCTTTGCCGGCCAGTAAATTATCGTTGTCAATATAAATGGTTTGATTGACAAATTGTTTTGCTTTGCCGATTAGTACATAGAGCAGACCCTCATTGTAGAGATAATCAATAATAGCATCCTCCTGTTTGGAATAAAGGACAATATAGCCGCCCATTCGTTCTTCTTTTCCTAAAGTTTGAATTGCACGTAAAATTTCTTCATCGTCCTGTCCAGTAACAACGGTACTGATATATTCTCTTCCATTGCAGAATTGACTGATTCCACGAATGGCTTCCAGATAAAATGCATTTTCATAGACTTCTCTGGAAGAAGGAGGAAGAATAATGCTGATAATCTGGGGAGATGGTATGGTTTGTGAACTGGTTTGGATATTTGGCTCATATCCAAGCTGTGCCATGGCAAATCGAACTTTTTCTTTGGTTTCTCTGCTAATGGAAGAATGATCTTTACAGGTTCTAGATACTGTGGAAGGAGATACGCCTGCTAATGCGGCAACATCTCGGATGGTAACAGCCATAATGGATACTCCTTTTTTGTTTTAGATTTTATTTATTGCTTTCATTACTTCTGGATAAATTATAAAAAGAAAGTGAAAAAAAGTCAATCTGCCAGAGAAAAGAAACAGGATAAACTTATAAACTAAATGGAGATGGGATGTTGCTGCTTTCACTGGACGCAAGAGGCGGTTTGCTCCTGTTCTTTGTCTGCTCCGCTCCAAACGGTAAGAAAGTCTAGGGCTTCTGATTTCGGTTTATCCAACCGGACGAACCGGGGCGCAATTCGCCCTCAC
>CAJUGZ010000208.1 GCA_910585855.1 uncultured Lachnospiraceae bacterium
TTTAACAGCAGAGGAAATCGAAATTTTACAGATAACACAAGAGGAAATTCAGCAGTTTTACGAGGATTACTGCTTGGCAGATAAAATCTATCAAAAATTAACTTCTCAGGTAGAGCAGGAAATCAGTGATTCAGAAGCAAGAGTAATTGTGGTACAGCATATTTTTTTTGAAATAGATCCAGAAGACAGCGAAGAGGAAAAACAAAATCTTAGGGAACAGCTTTTAAAATTAAAGCAGCAGGCAGAAGAAGGAGGAAGCTTTTCTTCTCTTGCGGTGGAGTATAGTGAAGATCCGACGATAGAGTATTCTTTTGGAAGAGGAGAGATGGAAGCGTCGTTTGAAGAGGCGGCGTTTGCACTTTCAGTTGGAGAGATCAGTGATGTGGTAGAAACCAGTTCCGGTTATCATTTAATCTATTGTGTCAATGACTATGATGTAGAAAAAACAACCAATAATAAGGTAACAATTATGGAAAAACGAAGACAGGCAGCATTTGATCAAGTTTATCAAGAATTTGCCGCTGGGCTGATTTCCGAGATGAACGAGAAGGCATGGAATAAGATTCGGTTTGATGAATTGACATCAGTAAAAACCAAATCGTTATTTTCCGTTTATTTAGAATACAAAGACAAATAAGTATATAAAACAAAAAAATATAGACAAAACACAAACGAATAGAAAGGAGCAAAAAAGATGCTGCGAATTGGATGTCATTTATCAATTGCAAACGGTTATATGAGCATTGCAAAGGAAACAATTTCAATAGGAGGAAATACATTTCAGTTTTTCTCTAGAAATCCGAGAGGAACAAAGATTCGGGATGTAGATGAAACAGATATCAAACAGTTTCAAGATTATGCAAAAGAGCATGAAATTTCTATTATTTTAGCACACGCACCTTATACATTAAATGCAGCAGCTAAAGATGAGAGCCTTCGAAAACTTGCAGTAGAAACAATAACAGAGGATTTAAGAAGAATGGAATATCTTCCCGGAAATCTTTATAACTTTCATCCGGGCAGTCATGTCAAGCAGGGAGCAGAAAAGGGAATTGCATATATTGCCGAAATGCTGAATCAGGTACTAAAACCAGAACAGACAACAACAGTTTTATTAGAAACCATGGCAGGAAAAGGAACAGAGATTGGCAGAAATTTTGAAGAATTAAAGCAGATTATTGATCAGGTAGAACAAAAGGATAAAATAGGAGTTTGTATGGATACCTGCCATATTTGGGACGGGGGGTATGATATAAAAGAACATTTGGATGAAGTGTTAGAAGAATTTGATCAGATTATCGGTTTGGAGAGGTTAAAAGCAGTTCATTTAAATGACAGTATGAACGGACTGGGAAGTCATAAAGACAGACATGCAAAAATTGGAGAAGGAGAGATTGGAGAGGCAGCTTTAGTGGCAGTGATCAATCATCCAAAGCTGTATCAACTGCCATTTTATTTGGAAACACCAAATGAATTAGAAGGGTATGCAAAAGAAATTGCACTGCTAAAAGCACAGTATTTAAGAAATTGAGGGGGAGGAGGGGAGGACGCAAAAATCCGAAGGAAGGTCTGTTCCGGGCCCGCTCTCGCTTAGCATTTCCTCGTAGCGGACACTAAGACGCTAAAACACAGCGTCTAAGTGCCGACGGGAAATGATGACCCTGCACAGACCTTCCTTCGGATTTTGGCTGTGTATCCCTGCCGGAAAGTAAAAATATTATGCATAGAGGATACTTTGCTTGTATTTATATTGGGTATTATAGCAAGTATTTATCTTTTCTTTTATTTTTGTATAATATTTCGTAAGTGCTGTAAGAAATTGTTGAAAAATAGCTTATATTACTTGTCTTTTTCTTTGATAGCACTGTTCAAAAATTAGTTATATAGCCTAAATCTTTGTAGCAATATTACCTTCCGGCTGGTAGTCACAGCTGAAATTGCAAGGTAGGTCTATGCAGGGTCATCATTTCCCGTCGGCACTTAGGCACGGTACTTTCGTGCCTTATGTGTCCGCTACGAGGAAATGCTAAGCGAAAGCGGGCCCGGAATAGACCTACCTTGCAATTTCAGCGTCCCCCTTCTTCTTCGAAAAATGATTTTGCTAGTTTGCAGAGATGGATCTGGTCGTTTGCTCCCATAGTTTCTCGGGAGGAGTGCATTGCCAGAATCGGTGCGCCCAGATCAACGGTTTTCATTGGAAGGAAACTAGAGGTAATTGTACCAAGGGTAGAACCGCCGGGAATATCAGAACGGTTTGCAAATTTTTTATAGGGAATCTGATGTTTTTGGCAAAGCTGTTCGATGATGGAAACCGCTTCACAGTCAGTTGCATAACGCTGATTGCCGGACAGTTTAATAGCAACTCCTTCATTTAAGTAAATTTGATTGGTAATATCACATTTTTCCGGGTGGTTTGGATGAATGGCATGTGCTACGTCAATAGAAAGCATCATTCCTCCGGCTATAGCGGTTAAATAATCTTCTCGGTTTTGAGAGAGAGCGGTATAGAGATGCTCTAATACCATAGGAAGAATATTTGAATCGCCGCCTTGTTTGGTATGGCTGCCGATTTCTTCATTGTCAAAAAGGGCAATGACATTGATGCCGTCTGTTCGTTTTCCATGGATTAATCCGTTTAGGCAGGCTTGTACACTGCTGATATTGTCCAGACGTGGGGAACTGATCAGATCTTCGTTTAGACCGATTTGTTCGCTGCTGTCTTTGTTGTAAAGGTTGATTTCATAGTCCATAATGTCTGAAACGTTCACTTGCAGTTCTTTGGAAAGGGCGGTAAGAAACCAGTTTTTTTCGGAGGATGTATTGACTCCGCAGAATGGAAGCATATCTACCTGACGGTTTAGTTCCATTCCTTCATTGACCTTTCGATTCATATGAATGGCAAGATTTGGGATGATAAAACAGGGTTTTTGAAAATCAATTAGTTTGATTATTGGATGAAAAACGTCTGTTCCTTTGATGGCAACACGTCCGGCAGCAGAAAGAGGACGATCCAGCCAAGTACTTAAGATTGGACCGCCATAGACTTCTACATTTAAACTTTGATAGTGCCCTTTTTTCTCTGGAAGGGATTTTAGTTTTAAACAGGGCCAGTCGGTATGAGCGGCTTCTACACGCAGCATATCTCCTGCCTGATAGTGTTCTCCGATGCGAAAAGCAATTAAAGTAGAATCATAGGGGCGGATAAAATATCCGTTCCCTTTGGAAAGATGCCATTTTTCATTTAGTTTTTGTTCTTGATAGCCGGCTTTTTTTAGCTGATTTGCTCCTTCTGCTACGGCATGAAATGGAGAAACTGATTTTTGCAGCATAGAAAAAAACTCTTTGATTTCTTGTTCCATTATAAAGTCCTTTCTTTTAGTTTATGGGAATTTTTTATTGTTCTATATCAATATTTGCATTTTTTAGAAAATCTATCATGGTTTGATCCCAAAAATTTTCCAGTGTTTTGTCAAATGAAAAAGTTTTTATGGAAATTCCGGTGATACAGACCGCAGAGGAATTTTCATAGCGGATATGAAAGAAAAAGCCGTCTATTTCGTTCGATTCGAAAGAAAGACCACTTTTTTCCAAAAGCTGTTCGGATTGGGTTGGGGTCAGGCGAAACGTGATTTGGATGGAAAGAGGCGTTTTTTTTCCTTTGATAAACTGAAAACAAAACGGACGAAGAGCTTCCCAAACAGAGTATTCGGCGTAGCAGCGGTCTTCGTTTTCTTCTTTGGTAAAGTATTCTTTTTTTATTCTTCCGTCAATGGAAAAAGTATTGGCGGTGGTAATGGCAGATTTTACTAAATAAAAAGAATCAAAAGTATCTTTTAAAAAGAGTTTTGACATAAAATCTTTTATATTTGTAATCTGTAGTGCCAGCATAATTATTCTCTCCTTTCGTATGCAAAGATACCATTTTTATCTGTAAAAAAGCACTCATTTATAGATTATATCACATTTAAAAAAATAGAAAAGTAAAAAATGTTTTTTTTGTAAAAAATAGGAGGATATGTAATATTTTATAGAGTTTTTAGAAATAGTTCATAAAATTATTAGCACTCATTTGCGTTGAGTGCTAATTTTTTACTTGACTTTTTGGTTTTGGTGTAATAAACTAACCTTATCACAAAAAACTGTAGATAGCTACAGCGATTTTTTAAAAATAAAAAGCAGAAAATGATAAGGAGTGCAAATCATATGGTAGAGAAAAATGGAAATCTTTCAATTAATAGCGAAAATATTTTCCCGATTATTAAAAAATGGATGTATTCAGATCATGATATTTTTGTGCGTGAGTTAATTTCAAATGGCTGTGATGCAATTACAAAATTAAAGAAATTGGATATGATGGGGGAATATCATGTCCCGGAAGATAATAAATTTCAGATTCAGGTAATTGCAGATCCAGAGAAGAAAACGTTAAAGTTTATCGATAATGGGCTTGGAATGGATGCAGATGAAGTAGAAGAGTATATCAATCAGATTGCTTTTTCTGGTGCTACGGATTTCCTTGCAAAGTATAAGGATAAGACGAACGAGGATCAGATTATCGGACATTTTGGTTTGGGATTTTATTCTGCATTTATGGTAGCAGAAGAGGTGCATATCGATACATTGTCCTATAAAAAAGATGCTCAGCCGGTGCATTGGGAATGTGACGGTGGTACAGAGTTTTCTATGAAAGAAGGCAGCCGTACAGAGGTTGGTACAGAGATTACTTTATTTTTAAATGAAGACTGCTATGAATTTTCAAATGAATATCGGGTTCGGGAAGTGATTGAAAAATATTGTTCTTTTATGCCGATTGAGATTTTCCTTTCAAAAGAAGGAGCAGAGCAGGAATATGAAACAATTGAGGAAAACGAACTGCTTGATACCGATACTGTGACAGAAACAATTCAGGTAGAAGCTAAGATGGAAGAAAAGGAAAACGAGGACGGCACAAAGGAGATGGTAGAAGTTTCTCCGGCAAAGAAGCAGTATAAAATTCATAAGCGTCCACGTCCGTTAAATGATATTCATCCATTGTGGGCAAAACATCCAAATGAATGTACAGAGGAAGAGTATAAGGAATTTTATCGAAATGTTTTCCGGGACTATAAAGAGCCGTTGTTCTGGATTCATTTAAATATGGATTATCCGTTTAATTTAAAGGGAATTTTATATTTCCCAAAAATCAATACAAAGTATGATTCTATTGAAGGAATGATTAAACTGTATAACAATCAGGTATTTATTGCAGATAATATTAAAGAAGTAATTCCAGAATTTTTAATGTTGTTAAAGGGTGTAATTGATTGTCCAGATCTTCCTTTAAATGTATCAAGAAGTGCATTGCAGAACGATGGATTTGTAAAAAAGATTGCTGATTATATTACAAAGAAAGTGGCAGATAAGTTGTCTGGCATGTGTAAGACAGAGCGGGAAACTTATGAAAAATACTGGGATGATATCAGTCCGTTTATTAAATTTGGCTGTTTAAAAGATGACAAGTTCTGTGAAAAGATTACCGATTATATTTTATTTAAGAATTTAGACGGGAAATATTTTGCACTTCCAGATGCATTGAAAGTAAATGATGAGATAGAAAAAAAGGATGCAGAAGCAGCAGAAGATGCGGATAATAGTGAGGAAAAGGTAGAAGTAGTCAATGCAGATGGTACAGATGCAAAAGAAGCAGATAATATGGATACAGAGGAAAAAGAACCAGAAAAACGTACTATTTTCTATGTAACAGATGAAGTGCAGCAGGGGCAGTATATTCGGATGTTTAAAGAGCAGGGGTTGGATGCCTTTATTTTGGATCATGATATTGATACTCCTTTTATTCAGCAATTGGAATCGAAAAATGAAAAAATTAAGTTCCAAAGAATTGATACTGATTTGACAGGAGAATTTAAAGAAGAAACAAATCAGGAAGAAATGAAGGAAATTGTAGATTCTTTAACTGAGATTTTCAGAAAGGCATTAAAGAATGATAAGCTGGATGTCAAAGTAGAGAAGTTAAAGAATGTTGATGTATCTTCTATGGTAACATTGTCAGAAGAAAGCAGACGTATGCAAGATATGATGAAAATGTATAATATGTACGGTATGGATTCTTCTATGTTCAGTGGATCGGAAACATTGGTATTAAATGCAAATCATGCTTTGGTAAAGTATATTTTGGAGAATCGAGATTCAGAATATGTGCCTATGATGTGTGAGCAGCTTTATGATCTTGCTATGATTAGTCATAAACCGCTGCAGCCAGAAGAAATGAGTAAATTCATTAAGAGAAGCAATGAAATTATGATGTTATTGGCAAAATAAAATTAGATAAAACAACTCTTAAAATGTTTTGTAGTTTTAAGGGTTGTTTTTTTGTTGTGCAGAGAACGCCGGAAGCGGAAGGAAATTCGATTCCGGGTTTGCTTTCGCTTAGCATTTCTTATTTTCATAACGGACACATAAGGTGCTAAAAGACAGCAAGACAGCACCTAAGTGCCAACGGGAAATGATAACCCCCCATCGAATTCCTTTCCGCTTCCGGCTGTGTATTCCAGATGGAAAAATCAAATTAAAATAGATTAAAATGAGGACTTTTTGAGGATTTGTTTTTGAGTTTTAGTTGTATATTTCAAATAAAAAAGGATGTTTTTGGTTTGATTAATTTTTGAAATGTAGTAGAAAATACTTCACAAACAGTATAAACTGTGCTAGTATAAGTAGTAATGGAAACTATATTAGATAGTTTTTTGAAAAGGAATTGAATAAATAAAGAGAAAGGAATCGATGTGATGAAATATAAGATTATTGTAGATAGTTGCTGTGAATTGCCAAAAGAACAAAAGAATGATCTGAATTTTAAAATTATTCCGCTGACTTTAAGTGTGGATGATTATCAGGTAGTGGATGATGAAAATTTTAATCAGAAGGAATTTATAAAACGGGTCAGTGAGAGTCCGAATTGTCCAAAGTCAGCATGTCCTTCTCCAGAGGCTTATATGCAGTCATATGAAGGAGATTATGAAGGGGTTTTTGTGGTGACGCTTTCAGCAAATTTAAGCGGTTCTTATAATAGTGCTGTTCTTGGAGCAAATCTTTATAAAGAAGCACATCCAGACACAAAAGTATATGTTTTTAATTCGAAGTCAGCTTCTGTAGGAGAAACGCAGATTGCGCTTCGAATACAGGAATTAGCAGAAGCAGGTGTGGATTTTGATGGGATTGTAGAGCAGGTGGAAGCATTTTTAGAGGAAATGGATACGTATTTTGTATTGGAAACTTTGGATGCTCTTCGGAAAAATGGACGTCTTACTAATATACAGGCAGTTTTGGCAAATGTACTTAGTATTAAGCCAATTATGGGAGCAAATCCTGATGGGACGATTTGTAAATTGGATCAAGTGCGGGGGATGAATAAAGCACTTATAAAAATGGCAGATATTATTGCAGCTAAGGTAAAACGTTCTGAAGAAAAGAGATTGCTTATTGCGCATTGTAATTGTTTTGAACGGGCAGAGTATGTAAAACAATTAATGGAAGAACGGATAAAAGTAAAGGATACTATTATTTTGGATACTGCGGGAGTAAGTACATTGTATGCAAGTGATGGCGGAATTATTGTTACGATTTAAATAAGGAACTGTTAAAAATGGATTTTAGAGTATTCTTTTGCTGAACGCAAGAAGCGAAATTGCAGAAAATTAAACTTCGATAAGTTTTTTGGATAGAGGACGCCAGATTCGAAAACGGTGGACAGACTGCTGTTCCGGTTTCCAAAAAGTAAGAAGTTCTAAGACTTCTGCATTT
>CAJUGZ010000209.1 GCA_910585855.1 uncultured Lachnospiraceae bacterium
CTTATGTGTCCGCTATGAAAATAGGAAATGCTAAGCGCAAGCGAGCCCGGAATAGCACTTCCTTTGGCTTTCGGCGTCCCCTTCTCATCTATTTTTTATAATAAAGTGCATCTATCCCATATATTTGAGCCTGTTTGATATCTGCTGTCCAATTATCCCCGATATGAACAAAAGAATGGTGTGCCCCTTCCTTTTCTAAAACGGTTTGATATAGTTCTCCGCTGCTTTTTGATTTTCTATATTCACTGGATATATAATATGCTGCAAATTTTTTATATCCGGCACTTTTTAAAATTTGGCGAATCTGTTTCTCACTTAAATACATATCTGAAATAATAATCAAACGCTTTTTTTCTTTCTGCAGCCCCTCTATTACCTGTCTAAAATAAGGATTAGCAAAACACACCTGATACTCCAAAGAAAACTCTATTTCTTTTACTTCTTCTTTTATTCCGGTTTTTTTATGTATCATAGTATAAATTTCATCCAGTGTGACTTCCATATTCCCTTCTTTTTTCATCTGTTCCTCTCTGGCTTTCTGCTCCATTTCGCAACGGATCTTCTGAAACTCCAAAACTTCAATCTGCCTTCCAACTTCTCCAAATAAATCCACAGCTTCTAAATAAGGACGAAAAATCAAAGTATCAAATACATCAAAAGAAATGACATCATACCCCTTTAATCTTTCAATCACTTCCTCTGGTGTCTTTCCAAAAAACCAAGACTTTTTTTGTTTCAGTCCTATTTTTTTTCCCCACTGAAATAATTTTCGCTTTATTTTTCTATATTTTTGGTAAAGTTTCGGCACTCGGCAGATTGCTGTTTCATACAACTTTCTTTTAAAAATAGCTGCTTTTCCACTCATAAACGGTTATTCCCCCATATTTTTATAAGCCTTGCAGACTTCCTTTGGTTCTCCAATTTGCCTTACTACCCCTTTTTCAATCCAAACTGCCCGACTGCAGTTTTTTATAATCACATCAGAAGAATGAGAAACAATCAAAACAGTAGACCCGCTATGAATCATCTCCTGTATTCTCTTTTCACTTTTTTGCCTAAAAAACATATCTCCAACACTAAGCACCTCATCTAAAATCAAAATTTCCGGTGTTTCCCGTGCAGTAGCAATCGCAAATCCAAGCCGTGATACCATACCAGAAGAAAAATTTTTCACTTTCTCCTCCATAAATCCTTCTAATTCAGCAAATCTCACAATATCTTCATATTTCTCATCAATATATTCTTTTGAATATCCGATAATTGCACCATTTAAGTAAACATTTTCCCGCCCCGTAAGTTCCATATCAAATCCCGTTCCAAGTGTTAAAAGCTGCACCTTATCTTGATCCACTTCAATTCTTCCTTCAGAAGGTTCTAGCGCACCTGCTACCAGTTTTAAAAGTGTACTTTTTCCAGATCCATTTGTTCCAATAATTCCAATCACTTCTCCATGATAAACTTGAAAACTAACCTCCTTTAATGCATAAAATTCCCGATATTTATTCTTCCCCTCCAATACCCGAATCAAAAACTCTTTTAAACTAGAAGACTGTTCCTCTGCAACCTTAAATTTCATACTTACATTCTCTATTGAAATAATAGGCTTCTGCTCCATTCTAATATCCCTTTCTATAATTCCTGCATAATTCGATTTTGAAATTCTGCAAATACAATTCTGCCAATTGCATAACAGCCAAGCCCCCAAATCACCATCCGCAGCAGCTGCCCAAAAGACGGTAAAGTTTGATAAATCATACAATTTCTTGCACAAGCAATAAAATTATAAACAGGATTTTCTAAAATCATTCTTTGTACAAATTCCGGCGTAGAATCCACTGGATAAAAAATAGCAGAACAATACATCCACAAAGTAAGAAGTACGGAATAAAGATGCTTAATATCCCCAAAAAATACATAAATTATAGAAAGCAAATAACTAATTCCTATACAAAACAAAAGCAAAAACAAAGCAACTACCGGAAAAAATAACATAGTAACAGAAGGTTTTATTCGAAACACCACTAACATCAAAAGATAAGCAATAAAAGTATAAAGAAAATTTACAAACGCTGCCCCTACTCTAGAAAGAGGAAAAATCACCTTCGGCAGCTTTACCTTAATCAAAAGCGATTTATTATCTACCAAAGATGCCATAGCCGCATTAGTAGCCCCAGTAAATAGCTGCCAAATAATATTCCCGGTTAAAAAATAAACAGAATAATTTTCCACCCGCTGAAACATCGTACTAAATACCATAGACATAACAGCCATAGACATCAACGGATTCAATACACTCCAAAGAATCCCCAAATAAGATCGTGTATATTTTCTTTTAATCTCCCTTGATACCAGCTGACGAATCACAAACCCATACTGTCTTAACTGCTTTATCTGTTCCATTTTTATTTAAACTCCACCTTCCAGCGTCCCTCCGACACACAAAATAACAAAAATTTATAAAAAAAGTAATTCTGCTTTCTCCAGTACTTCCATCTGCAAGCAGAACGTACCAATGCTCCCTCCATCCAATACGGCTGTACCTCTATTTTTTCAGCCTTACACGGACAGATTCTATTTTTTATATGATTCCACACCGAATTTTGCCGTATCTGTTCTTCTGTCATAACAGGAGCAAGTTCTATTACATGTTTCTCTGTCACATCATCTGAAAAAAGAAATTTACCATAATATTCTGCCTGTTCTTTTGTCGGATCAGTCATAAAACAGCGACAAAGACGATATACCATTTTCTTTGTCTTGGTTTTCTTTTCCCATTCTTTCAGATTTAAAATCTGTTTTACTGCCCGTTCTGCAAATCTTTCAATGGTATGAATCTGCATCTCTATATCCCACTTTCCAATATTTAAATTTTGCTGACTTGCTAATATAGGCTGATACTGTTTTATTTCATTCTGATAGGAATATCCTATCGTCATGCCATCCTTTGCACAACACATACATTCCAGTAAATTATGAGAAAAAAACAACTTCCTTTTTATCTGCCCTTTTCTGTTAAAATACCAGACATGATAGGAATCCATCTGTTGATTTTTATTTGAACTTCCAAACATTCCAAAATAATAACCATCCATCTCTTTCACTGATACTTGCCCACTTTCCAATAAACATTTCAAACTTTCCTGCATAGATCCAGTCCATCCTATATCTACAATAGCAAAACGTTTCCCCTCTAATAACCCTTCCTGTTTCAGATATTCCATTGTATTCCAATATGCTTCCTTAGAATGTATCTCTATATATTGAAGCAAATTTGTATGATTTAGAAGTCTTTTTTTATAATCTGTAATTTCTGTTCTGCTCAATACCCGATTCATCTCCTGCGGACTTAATTGAAGCTGTATTCGAATCTGATCTTTTTCTTTTTTTGTCAGCGTACCTCTCTCTAATATCTTATCTAATGTTATCTTTATTCCATTTAAACAAATCGTTTCCATTGACTTCTCTTTTATCAGATAATACTGCGGCAATCTCCACGCTATTCTAGAAGCATACAGATAACGACATTCGATTGGAAGCTGATATTTTTTTACTAAAATCTTTGCAATCCGAAACATAACATAACCATCTCTTGCAAGAAAATACAGCCGTTCCTTTTTCCGTTCCACTGCATCAATCAGAACCCAAGAAACATAAGAAAATAAAATCGGTGCAGTGACACAAACCGTAGTTTGAAAAAGAACTGTCTGATTTTTCTTTATCATAGAATTTGCACATTTCTCAAATTCTGGACTATATCGATTTAATATTTTTTTATAAGTACTCCAATATATATTTTTTTCTGCTCTACCCATGAATCTCTTCCTGTCTAACCTTTCGTAATAACCGATAAGGAATCAGACCTGCCAAAAGGGGTTTAAAAAGATAAATCCATCCTTTTGGAAACAGTCCCAATCGTTTAAATCCTCTATAGCGAATTTTCACTTCATCAATTCGATACCGATAATTCTTTCTTTTCACTGCCTCTCGATCTTCTCGAAAATAATAATAAGGTTCTTTTAAATTAACTCCATAATAACCTTTTTCATATAACCTCATAAACAAATCATAATCCTCTAACCGTCTGGTTTCTCTGCTGACATAATAGCCGCCTACTTCTTCTAGTACTGTTTTTCGAATACAAATAGTAGGATGCATAAATGGATTTCCCCATAAAAAATCTTGACGTGTCGGTTTTTCCTTCATCCTTCGTATTCCCCAAATTTGATCTCCTTCCAACAGCCAAGAAGCACATCCTACAAAAGCAATCTGCGGATTCTTTTTTAAATATGTAATCTCTCTTTCCAATCGTTTTTTATGAGAACGATCATCCGCATCCATTCGTGCAATATAAGTTCCTTTTGCCATTTTCAAACATTGATTTAAAGAATAAGCCAATCCCATATTTCTCTTATTTTCCAATAAATGAATCCGTTTATCCTTCTGTTCTAATTGTTTTAATAATCTTATACAAGAAGCAGAAGCTCTGTCACTACAAATAATAAATTCCAATTCTTGTTTGGTCTGTCCTAAAATCGATTCAATCGCTTCTAATAAAATCTGTTCCTTTGAAACCGCATAAACCCCCATAATTACAGATACTTCTACTTCCATCTTTCTCAATCATTCCCTTTTGATATATTTTCCAAATAAATCTGCTTCATTTCTTTATTAGTAACTGCTTTTTCATATGCTTTTATTCTTTCTTGATTAAATCTGCCCTTTTTTCCCAAATAGTCAGACGAACTTTCTTTCTGAATTTTTTTTAAAATAAAACAAAGCCTTTTTTTATCGGATGGCTTTAAAAGCCATCCTCCACTTTCTGGTATCACTAATTCATTATTTCCACGAATATCAGAAGCCAATATAGGAAGTCCTGCTGCCATTGCTTCCTGTATACCAAGCGATAATCCTTCCCGATAAGACAATGCCACATAAATATCTGCACATTTCAAAAAAGAAGAAATATCCTCCTGATAACCAAACAAAAACACTCTTTTTTCCAATCCAAATCTTTTAATCTCTCTTTGCAGTTTTTTTCTTTCTTTCCCTTCCCCGCAAATAAAATAATACATCTGTTTATCTTTTATTTTAGCAAGCGCCCGAATCATCATAATATGATTTTTATTCCGGTTTAATTCCCCTACTGACAAAAATAAAATCGTATCTTTTTCCATTCCATATTGTGCTTTTTCTTGTTCTTTCTGAAATTCTCTTTCGTTTTGAAATTGTTCTGTTTCTACTCCTACTCCATGAATATGATATACATGATCTGATGCAATTTTTGAAAACTTTTTCGCCTGTTTATAATCTTCCTCTGTAATTGTAATCAATACATCTGTTATCCCGGCAAGCCACCATTCAACCGGATAATAAAAAAGCCAATTTTTAAAAGAAGCACCCCGAAAGAAATGAAACCCATGTACTGTATAAAATATCTTTACTGCCTCTTTTCCTTTTTTCTTTTGTTCTTTTCTCGCAGCCAGTCTTCCCAATACACCTCCCATTGGAGTGTGACAATGTACCAACTGAAATGAAATTTCTTTCATTAACTTTCTTAATTGCCAATATGCCCTCCAGTTTTGCCAAATTCGAAAAGGAGATCGTACAAAATCAACTTGATGCAGAATCATTCCCGTTCCATCCAATCGATGATTATCAATTCCATAATGAGGATGATAAAAATTACTGGCATAATGTATTTCATATCCCAATTCCTTTAAAATCTGTATATGATCCATCTCAAACTGTGATACAAATCCACTTACAGTTGCAATAATCAATGCCCGTTTCATAGTTCTTTTTTCTTCTTTATGCTTTCTGTTTTTTCACCATTCTTGTCCTCAGTTTCTTTTTTTTATACCTCTCAGCACAACTAAAATACTCCTATCCTTTGATATTCCTATTTTTTCTTTGCCTGTACATTCTGATCCTGTCCTTTTCGCAAAAAATCATCCAGTAGAAGCGGGCGGTGCTGTACCCAAAATATAGATGCTGTCACCTATATCTTTTTTCCGTTTCCGGCAGCTTTAATAATTTCTTTTATTTCCACTCATTCATTTTCTTTTTATTCTGCCATTTCTTCCTGACCAGAACCATCCTGAAAATGTCTGAGGAAATATCTTCCGATATTTTTTGCTGTATTCAATGCCGTATTTCCCCTATGCCCGTTCGAGCAAAGAAAAAGCTGTCCTCCATAATAATTCCGGCTTGCTTTATGCCCCTCATTATAGCGCTGAATCTTTCTCCCACACTCACTACAGCAGTCCGAAATATGATAAGGCGGTATCGCCGTAACCAAAATTCCTTCCTCCCAAGCCTTATACTTTAAATTCCGAATAATCGCTCGTCCCTGCCAACCATAGGCATTAGTATTCAAATACCGTTTCTCTTGAAACGAAATGGTATTTCCATAATTCGGAACAACAATAACTGAAATTGGATACCGCTTACAATAATTTAAAATTTCACGACTAATCTTATGTGCATAATACTGGTTAATCTGTTCTAATTTCTGATAAAGCGCAGCATTTTCTTTTTCCCCATTCCCTCTTCGGCTTTTTTTACTCTTTTCCAACCGAATCTGTACCTTCCTTCGCTGTGCGCCTCTTGCCTTTCCCCCATGAAAAAAACAAGAATCCAAAAGCTGTCCCTCTCGATTCAAAACCGCACAGACCGCCAAACTATCACTATCTGGAAACGATACCGCTGCAAAAAACGATTCCCTCTCTATCCGTTCCCTTACCGTTAAAATCTCCCCTGTCGGCACTTTTACAGGAACATGCAAAAAAGCCTCTTTCTTCTCTAACTTTAATGCAGGTGACAGTACTTTTTCCATAAAAGGAATCCGACGTCCAACATAAGGAAACAAAACCCATACCCATTTTTCCCCATTATATACCTTTAATTGAATCGAATCGGTCTGAAAATCCCGATACATCCCCTTATAAAAAACAGGAGAACTATCCATCTTCCCAGCCGGAGAAGGAAATCCCCTCTCCTGTATCACACCACTTTGCTTCTCTCCCTCCCAAATCTTACAAGAAGTATCATAACTTCTGGCTAATCCGATCGCCGCATTAATCGCCGCACGCCGAAAATAAATCGGAATTTTTGGAAGATGTTCCAACTTCCAAACGGGTTCTTCTCCCTTTTTCCGCATTTCCTTTGTCCCAACACTCAGCCGTTCTAACTCACGAAGCAAAAGAAAATTGTTCTGTTCCAAAAGAGAACGATTTGACATCAAAATCTGATAATAATGCCAAACCACCTGATTATAAATCTGCTTTGTAACAAGCAGCCAATCATAATGCCTGTTATAAAGCCTTAATTTATATGTAATAATCATAAAACCAGTTTTTTCAGCCATAGATTCTGTCCTTTATTTCCTATAGTATTACCAGATTTTCATAGAGTAATCTACTCTGCGAAAAATAGTTCCGGCGATATCTCTGTTTGATATGATAGTCTTTCTTACTGAATTTGTCAAGAGTGAAATATTTTAGTTTTAATTGGTTTTTTGAGGATAGGGGTTGGCTTTCACCGGACGCAAGAGGCGGTTTGCTCCTGTCCTTTGCCTGCTCCGCTCCAAACGGTAAGAAAGTCTAGGGCTTCTGATTTATGTTCATCTAACCGGACGAACCGGGGCGCAATTCGCCCTCACCACAGGCGAAACGTAATTGGTGTAAGGAAGGATTTTATCAGCCGTAAGACAACCTCTTTCTTATGATCCGGGCTAAACACGCCCCTTTTTTTGCATACCCTGCATAGAAGCAGGA
>CAJUGZ010000210.1 GCA_910585855.1 uncultured Lachnospiraceae bacterium
GCGCCCCGGTCTGTCCGGTTGGATGTACTAAGATGCAGAAGTCTTAGAACTTCTTGCTTTTTGGAAACCGGAACAGCAGTCTGCCTAGAGGGTTCGCATCTGGCGTCCTGTGAATGAAAGTTTTACTTTTTTCTTTATTTTATATTGGCTTTTTTTTCTAGTCAGAGTATAATATTCTATCAGAAACCAAATCGGTTTTTGTACAAATACCGCAGCAATTAAAAGAGGAAGAAAGGAACAAAAAATTATGACATATCAAATAGATTTTAACCATCCAATCGAAATTCATTTTATCGGTATCGGCGGCATCAGTATGAGCGGTCTGGCAGAAGTCCTTTTAAAAGCCGGCTTTTCTGTAACAGGCTCTGACTGGCACTCGTCCGATCTTACAAAACATTTGGAAAAACTGGGAGCTAAAATTTTTTATGGTCAAAAACCAGAGCACATCAGCGATTCCACAAAAGCGATTGTCTTTACGGCTGCCGTAAAACCGGAAAATCCAGAATACCAAGAAGCAGTAAAACGAAATCTTCCGATTCTGTCACGTGCAGAACTGCTTGGACAAATAATGGAAAATTACTCTATTTCTATTGGTGTTTCTGGTACTCACGGAAAAACAACTACCACCTCTATGCTCTCTGAAATTATGCTGTCTGCCAATCTATCCCCTACTATATCAGTAGGAGGAATTTTAGACTGCATCCACGGAAATATTTATGTCGGTCACTCTCAATATTTTATTACAGAAGCCTGTGAATATAAAAACAGCTTTTTATCTCTTTATCCAAGCATTGGTATTATTTTAAATGTCTGTGCCGATCATTTAGATTTTTTTGAAGACTTAAACGATATTCGCCGTTCTTTCCGTCATTATACCAAAAATATTCCGAATCACGGCACGCTTATTATCAATGGCTGTATTGAAAACCTGTCCTATTTTACAGAGGGGCTGTCCTGCCACGTAGTTACATTTGGTCTGCTGCCCTCCTGTCAGTTCTATGCCGCAAATATCACCTATGACGCATTTGCCTGCGGCAGTTACGATCTTATCATCCAACAAAATTTTGCCGCCCGCATCACTCTCTCTGCACCGGGTGAGCATAATATCCTAAATTCCCTTGCCGCAATCGCCGCTGCCTATGAAATGCAGATTCCGCTTGTACAGATTCAAAACGGACTTTCTAATTTTCATAATGCCAACCGCCGATTCGAAAAAAAAGGAGAAACACACGGTTTTACAATTATTGATGATTATGCACACCACCCAGATGAAATCTGTGCTACTTTAACTGCAGCAAAAAATTATCCGCACCGCAAACTTTGGTGTGTCTTTCAGCCGCATACCTACACTAGGACTAAAGCACTATTAAAAGATTTTGCCAAAGCACTTTCCCTTGCCGACTATGTAGTACTTGCCGATATTTTCTCTGCCAGAGAAACCGATACCTTGGGCATCAGTTCTGAAACACTGCTGAATGAATTAAAAAAACTAGGGGCTTCCTGTTATTATTTGGACTCTTTTCAAAAAATCGAAGACTTTTTATTTGCACACTGTCAAGAAAACGATCTGCTGATTACGATGGGAGCCGGAGATATTGTAGCAATCGGAGAATCCATGTTGAAAAAATAATTACAGTTATCCACATTATCCACACGTTTATCAACATTTTGTCTAAAACGTGTGGATTTCTTGGCTAAAAATTTTCTCTCTGGGTCAAAAATCATGATTCTCTTTTTCCCCTCTCTGTGTTATAATAAAACCCACAACAACCCCAATGCGATAGAAACAATTAACCATAAACTAATACAGGCAGGCGATAACGATGAATGAAATTACACTACAAAATAATCAGACGACCTATACTGCAATTTCTAACCGTTTTCTAGATGACTATATGCCAAAAGCAAACGGAGAATTTGTAAAAGTTTATCTCTACCTTTTACGCAGCAGCAATGCCAATTCCCCCATTAGTATTTCCGGTATTGCCGATAAAATGAACCATACAGAAAACGATGTCCTTCGTTCCCTCCGCTACTGGGAACAGGAGGGCTTATTAAAACTGACCTTTGATGCAGATTCTTCTTTAACTGGAATTGCTTTATGTGACTGCAAACAGACTAGTTTAGCATACCCTTCCAAAGAATCTGCTTCCTATGCAGATACAGAAGCCAGTCCGGCAAAAGAACTGTCCAATCTTCCTTTTACCGCACCGCCAAAGCCAAACTATACTAATACACAGCTTCAAGACTTTTTAGGTTCGGAAGATATTGAACAGATTTTATATGTGGCACAGAAATATCTAGGCATTACACTTTCAGATATGGATACGAATACCATCCTCTATTTTTACGACGGACTGCATTTTTCTGCCGATTTAATTGAGTATCTGATTGAATACTGTGTCAGCATCGGGCAGCGCAATATGCGCTATATTGAAAAAGTTGCACTCTCTTGGGCAGAAAAGGGATACCATACAGTCAATGAAGCCAAAAACAGTACAACTGCCTATTCTAAAAACTGTTTTGCTGTTATGAAGTCTTTTGGCTTAAATAACCGCCGACCGGGAAACAGTGAACTTTTACTGATTCAAAAATGGATAAATGAATATGGTTTCTCGATTGATATTATTACGGAAGCCTGCAATCGTACCATTCGTTCCATTCATCAGCCTAGTTTTGAATATGCCGACCGAATTTTAACAAAATGGAATAAATCAGGAGTAAAACAAATGTCAGATATTATAGAGCAGGATAAACAGTATGTCAAAAATACAGGACAGGGAAAGGAAAACAGCAAAACTTCCAAATCAGATACCAGAATCTCCAATAACCGCTTTAATAATATTACGCCCCGCAACTATGCATATGATGATCTGGAACGGCAGCTACTCAACCACTGATTAACCAAAACAAACCATAGCGGCTAGTCTGCACGATAATAGGAGGCTTATATCACATTGGCACTGAAAAACTCGCAGTATGATACTATTACAAGAATTTATAATCAAAAACAACTTCGCAACCGCCATAACCAAACAAAGCGGCAGGAGGAAATCTATGAAAAAATTCCTCGTATTCATGAAATCGACGACAACATTGCCAGTATTTCTGTAAAGCGTGCCAAAGAACTGCTAAACGGAAATGCATCTGCTCTGTCCGATCTGCATCAGGAACTAGAGGAATTAGCAGAAGAAAAACGGCTTCTTTTGCTTCGCAGTGGTTTCTCCGAAAACTATCTAAAGATGCAGTATGAATGTCCTGACTGTCAGGATACTGGTTACTGCAACGGAAAAAAATGCCACTGCTTTCAGCAGGCTTCTATTGATATGCTGTATGCACAATCCAATATAAAGGGACTGCTGAAAACAGAAAATTTTCAAAACTTTACTCTGGAATATTATGACGATCAGGAAGTCAATCCTATGACGGGCAAAACACAAAAACAAACTATGACAGAAATTTATAATACCTGCCGTACTTTTGTAGAAAACTTCGGAAATTCCTACGAAAATTTGTTTTTTTACGGAGATCCCGGATTAGGAAAGACATTTTTTTCAAACTGTATTGCAAAGGAATTACTGGATCGTTCTTTTTGTGTTATTTATCTTTCGGCTATTGAATTATTTGAATTATTTTCCCGAACTACTTTTTCGGAGGATACAGCCAAACAATCAGAACTGCCAAACGAACTGCAGCAATTTATTATGGAATGTGACTTACTAATTATTGATGATTTAGGTACGGAATTTACCAATTCTTTTACGAATTCCAACCTGTTTTACTGTTTAAATACTCGTTATTTACACAAAAAAAGTACGCTTATTTCTACTAATTTAACTATGAATAAAATAAGCGATATGTATACCGAACGAATTTTTTCCCGTATTTTCAGCAACTATACGATGTTAAAATTTTTTGGTACAGATATCCGAATCAAAAAGAAATTGCTTACAAAACGCTCTTGACTAATTTCTATTTCAATGTTATATAAATTATGTCATATACCAAAAAATAAACGATTTCACAACTAGGGAGGAAAATGGTATGATGCGTGAAGAAAAAAATCTTGAAACAATTCCTGTAGGACCTCTTGGCATTATCTGCCTTCCAAGCTGCAAAGCTCTTGGAGATAAAATTAATTCCTACATTGTTGACTGGAGAATGAAAAGAGAGAATGAGCATACTGCTACTCTCCCGTTTAACGGTTATCTAAAAGATTCTTATTTAGTCGATGCAAAAGTACCCAGATTTGGTTCTGGAGAAGGAAAGGGCATTATTAACCAGTCTGTACGTGGTGACGATCTCTATATTTTAACAGATGTTACAAATTACAGCTTAACCTATTCTCTTTGCGGCTTTACCAATCATATGTCACCAGACGATCATTTTCAGGATTTAAAGCGTGTTATCGCTGCCGTTGGCGGCAAAGCACGGCGTATCACAGTGATTATGCCTTTCTTATATGAAAGCCGCCAGCATAAACGCACCGGACGGGAATCACTTGATTGTGCACTAGCACTGCAAGAACTTACCAATATGGGAGTAGAAAATATTATTACTTTTGATGCACACGATCCTCGAGTACAAAATGCAATTCCGCTCAAAGGATTTGAAACAGTAACACCTGCCTATCAATTTATCAAATCCCTGCTTCAAAAAGAAACAATAACTGTTGATTCCGATCATATGATGATTATTAGCCCGGACGAAGGCGGAACTTCTCGGGCAGTCTATTATTCGAATGTACTTGGACTGGATTTGGGGATGTTTTATAAAAGAAGGGACTATTCCCGTATCGTAAACGGAAGAAATCCGATTGTTGCACATGAATTTCTTGGTTCTTCTGTAGAAGGTAAAGATTGTCTTGTTATTGATGATATGATTTCATCAGGAGAAAGTATGTTAGATGTGGCAGCAGAACTAAAAAAACGAAAAGCCAGACGAGTATTCCTTGCTTCTTCCTTTGGACTATTTACAAACGGACTGGAGAAATTTGATCAATACTATCAGGATGGTATGATTGATCGGATTTTAACTACAAATTTAATCTATCAAACCCCTGAGCTGTTAAAAAAGCCTTATTATATCAATGTAGATATGAGTAAATATATTGCACTGATTATTGATACTTTAAATCATGACACTTCTATCAGTGAGTTGTTAGATCCAATCGAACGAATCAATCGAATACTTATGAAATATGGGCAAAAAAAATAATACTGTTTTTTATTCGAGGGGGACGTCAGAATAGACCTCTGTTTCGCTTTCAGCGTCCCCCTCACAATACATCCAAATTTACAATTCGCAATTATTTACTGTCCGTGGAAATGGAATTACATCACGGATATTTCCCATACCGGTCAAATACATCACACACCGTTCAAATCCCAGTCCAAACCCAGCATGGCGAGTTGAACCGTATTTTCTTAAGTCCAGATAAAAATCATAATCCTCTTCTTTTAATCCCAACTCTTTCATTCTATCTTTTAATTTATTATAATCGTCCTCACGCTGACTTCCGCCGATAATCTCTCCAATTCCGGGTACTAAGCAATCCATCGCTGCAACGGTTTTTCCATCCTCGTTTAATTTCATATAAAAGGCTTTTATTTCTTTTGGATAATCTGTTACAAATACAGGACGCCGGAAAACCTGTTCCGTCAAATACCGCTCATGTTCTGTCTGCAAGTCACATCCCCAAGATACTTTATAGTCAAATTTTTCATTATTTTTCTGTAAAATCTCAATGGCTTCTGTGTAAGTTACATGTGCAAAATCGGAGTTTACCACTCCTTCTAAACGTTCGATCAATCCTTTGTCTACAAACTGATTGAAAAATGCCATTTCTTCCGGTGCCTGCTCCATTACATAACGGATAATATACTTTAACATTCCCTCTGCTAACATCATATCATCTTCCAAATCGGCAAACGCCATCTCTGGTTCAATCATCCAAAATTCTGCTGCATGACGGGTTGTGTTTGAATTTTCAGCACGGAAAGTCGGACCAAATGTATAGATATTGCGAAATGCCATTGCATAGGTTTCTCCGTTTAACTGACCACTAACCGTTAAATTTGTTTCCTTTCCGAAAAAGTCTTCTCTATAATCTATTTTTCCCTGTTCCGTCCTTGGCAGATTTTCCATATCTAATGTCGTAACACGAAACATCTCTCCTGCCCCTTCACAGTCACTGCCGGTAATCAGCGGTGTATGGACATAGACAAAATTTCTTTCTTGAAAATATTGATGAATTGCATAAGCAATCAAAGAACGAACCCGAAATACCGCTTGAAATGTATTAGTTCTTGGTCTTAAATGGGAAATCGTTCTTAAATATTCAAATGTATGTCTTTTTTTCTGCAGTGGATAATCCGGTGCAGAATTTCCTTCTACTTCTACTGTATCCGCTTGAATTTCAAACGGCTGTTTTGCCTGCGGTGTTGCAACCAAAGTTCCTGTAACAATGACCGCTGCCCCTACATTTAATTTGGATATTTCACTAAAATTACTCATTTTGTCATGATAAACAACCTGCAGTGTTTCAAAAAAAGTTCCGTCATTTAAAACTAAAAATCCAAATGTTTTTGAATCCCGAATACTTCGAAGCCATCCTCCGACTTTTACGGTTTTTTCTATATAATTTTCTCTGTTTTTATAAAGTTCTCTTATTGTTACCAGTTGTTCCACGGTAATGCCTCCATTTTATTTCCAATTTTTGTATTTTTATCCTAATTTTTATTGTTTTCATCCTGTGTTTATTTTATACAAAAAAATTTGCCCCAAATCTCTTTTTCCGCAAATACGCAACCGAAATTCCGGGCAAATCATTTTACTTTTTATGATACAATCGCCTTTACTGCCTCTGCCATCTTCTCACACTTGCAGTCCCTAAAGAAATTCTCCTTAAACTTTGAACCGCTTACTGCTCCTTTTAACAATTCCTGATCAATATTTTTCAAAATTGTTATCATATCCACATGAGTCACTTTCTTTACTTCATCTAAAATCTTCTTATTTCTCTGCTCTGGTACAACTCTTTCCTTTGGATATCCGCCGCCGCCCGGTGTACAGAATAATTTTTCAAAAATATACTGCAGATTTAACTCTCCGCCCCAACCGAAATTCTCTGCAAACGGAAGTGCAATCGCATTTCCATCATTTACCTGAGAAAACAGATAAGCATCTAACGGTGATTCAATATGTCCGCAAAGAACATTTGGGAAAGAATTGCAGGCAAGCATAGCGCCTTCTCCTGTTCCGCAGCCTGTAATTACAAAATCCGCAGCACCCGAATTTAATAAAATACCGGTTAAAATGCCAACTTGTACATAAGTAAGCTGTGCTTCATCTTCTGCACTATACATTCCATAATTCACCACTTCATGCCCCATAGGCTCTACAACACTTTTTAAAGTCTTTTCAATCATTTCATTTTTAGCTGCCTGACTGTTTTCATTAATCAAAGCGATTTTCATTGCATAATTCCTCCGTTTCCTAATTTTAACAAAATTTTGACAAAAACAACTTTGCTTTTGTCGCCGAATCACTAAAATTTCCTTTATTTATAAGTATTTCCATACAAGTTACTATAAGCTACCAGACGAAATTTGTCAAGATAAAGGCAATTTTTTTAGACCTATTCTATTTTGCTGTAACATTCCTAATTTTCTTATAAATATAGAATTTTCGTTTTCTCAGAGAGGACGCCAGATTCGAAAACGGTGGGCAGCCTGCTGTTCCGGCTTCCAAAAAG
>CAJUGZ010000211.1 GCA_910585855.1 uncultured Lachnospiraceae bacterium
GGAAAAGGCAGAAGTCTTAGAACTTCTTGCTTTTTGGAAACCGGAACAGCAGGCTTCCCACCGTTTTCGAATCTGGCGTCCTCTCTGGCTCATCCCCCTATTTAGATATTGAATAATCCTACTTTTTTATGTTAAAATAAAAGAAAACAGCACTTTTCATAGGTAAAACAATAGATTTGGAGGTGAATTACAGCGTGATTTTTTTTAAGATATTAGAAATTATTTTTTATATAGCTGCTGCATATATTTTTTTAAGTACAGCATGTGAATATCGTATGGGCAGACATCTGCTGGTAAAAGCATTTTATGCGAAAACTCCTTATCAAACTTTATTTACATTGATGCAAATGCCAAAGGATATAGAGGCAAGAGATTTAGGAAAGCTAACCTATATTGGATACATAGGGGTACTTCTTTCTACTATTGCTGCTGTAGTTCTCTTTTTTTATTCTATCTATCAGTATTGTACAGGAGTTTCGTTTTCACTGACAGAAAGACTGCAGTTATGGGCATCGTTTTGTTTTGCTTGGGGAGTTTTGGCAATAGTGATTCAGATGCTGGATAGTTTTATAGGCTGGCTGATTTGGAAGTTTAGCAGAAGAATCAGGTAAATCATAACGAATAGACAACTTTATCCATGCATAAGATATAAAAAAAGTCTTATGGCAGAAGGATATCTAGACTCTGATTTTCTGCCATGATAGGAGCAGATGTGAACGATAGAAAATGGGAACTTACTTTAGCATTGATATTATTAGCAGTGGTATCCTTATTGGCAGATCGATCTGAACTTTTGGCAGTTGTAGCACCAGCAGAACAAAAGAAAGTAGTTGTATTAGATGCCGGACATGGAGGAATGGATTCCGGGAAGGTAGCAGTCAATAATAAACTGGAAAAAGATATTAATCTTAGTATTGTATATCTTTTAAAATCTACTTTAGAAGAACAAGGAATAACAGTTGTTTTGACTAGAGAGAATGAAGGCGGCCTTTATAAAGAAAGTGATTCCAATAAAAAACTTGCTGATATGAAAAAGAGGTGTGAAATTATAGAGAAAAGCGGCTGTATGTTAGCGATCAGTATTCATCAGAATAGTTATCATGAAGCAGGAGTCAGTGGACCGCAGGTATTTTATTATGTTACTTCAGAAAAAGGAAAAAAAATAGCAGAAATTTTGCAGACTTGTTTAGTAGAAGAATTAAAGCCTGCAAAAACCAGAACAGCTAAATCAAATGATAATTATTATTTATTAAAGAATGTGCCCTGTCCGATTGTAATTGTTGAGTGTGGTTTTTTATCAAATTGGGAGGAGGCAGAACTGCTCTGTACAGAGGCTTATCAAAAAAGGGTAGCAGATGCTGTTGCAAGGGGAATTTTGGAATATTTAGATTCTGTTCCGTAAGTGCTGTGGTACAGGAAGTTTTTAATACTGTCCAACTTATGTACTAAGTAGAAATTAGTTGACATTTATATAGAAAAATGGTATTTTAGTAATAAAGAAAAATTTTTTGTATACAAAAAGAATGAATACATATACAAGAAAAAATTAAGGAGTAATTATGGAAACACAGCAGATATTGATTGTGGATGATGGAGAGGTAAATCGTGCGATATTGAATGAAATGTTCTGTGATGAATATGAAACAATAGAAGCATCTAATGGTCAGGACGCAATTTATGAAATTGAAAAAAATCATAATATTGTATTAATTTTATTGGATATTGTTATGCCTATTTTAAATGGGTTTCGTGTATTGGATTATATGAAAGAACACAATCTGCTCGATCGAATTCCAGTTATTCTAATTACAAGTGAAACGGTAAGAGACAGTGAAGATAAGGCATATTCCTATGGTGTAGCAGATGTTATGCATAAACCATTTTATCCACATATTGTAAAAAGAAGAAGTAAGAATATTATTGAACTGTATCAAAATAAACGGAATATGGAAATTCGCCTAAAAGAGCAGGAAATTGCGATTTTGGCAAAGGAGAAGGAGATTCGTAAGAATAATGAACTGATGATCGAAGCATTAAGTTCTATTGTAGAGTTCCGAAGTGCGGAAACAGGAGAACATACAAGACGTATTAAGTATTTTACCAGAATTTTACTGAAATATCTGATGAAATTTTTCCCAAAGTATGGTTTAACGGATTCTCAAGTAGAGGAGATGATACAGGCATCTGCACTTCATGATATTGGAAAAATTGGAATTCCAGATGCAATTTTGCTAAAGCCAGCGAAACTGACAGAAGAAGAGTATGAGATTATGAAGACTCATACTACGATTGGATGTGATATGTTAGAAAAGTGCTATCGGGATAAGGAAAGTAATTTCTATCAGTATTGTTATGAGATTTGTCGTCATCATCATGAGAGATGGGACGGAAAGGGATATCCGGATCATTTGGCAGGGAATGAGATACCACTGAGTGCGCAAGTTGTTGCTGTTGCGGATGTATATGATGCATTGGTAAGCCCAAGAGTGTATAAAGAATCTTATGCAAATGACGAAGCATTTGATATGATTAAAAGTGGAGAATGTGGTCAGTTTGCACCAGATATATTGGAGTGTTTCGAGCTTGCCAGAGAAGAGTTCTTTAATATTATGGAAGTAATTAAGATGTTTAATTTTTTATGATATTTGAAAGAGGGGAGTAAGGCAACAAAACGATTTTGTTTTTGTTGCCCTCTTTTGGGTTTGTCATAAGGAGGAAAATTATGGGACGGAAGGAAAGTGAAATATTTCCGATAGAAAAAGCCTTAGAGATGATACTTATGTTTGATCAAAAAGGGAAAATTTTCTATACAAATGCAACAGCAAGAGAAAAGCTAGAATATGAAAATGATTTATGTGATAAAAACATTGGTGATGTTTTTCCTAGTACATTTAAGATTTCTCAGGACGGTTTTGAAACAGAATTAGTATTTAACAGTCAATTAGAGAATATGGTCGCCTACCGTAAAAATAATACCTGTTTTCCAGTAGAAGCAAAAATAGTAGTTAGTGAAGAGATGCCGGAAACTTATATCTGTATGGCAAATGATATATTAGAAAAAGAGTTTCTAGGAAGAGAAATAGAGCAGGTGAAGCAGGAGGCGCAGCAGGCGGCAAAGGTGAAATCGGAATTCGTTGCTAATGTAACACATGAATTAAGAACGCCCGTGAACGGGATATTGGGAAATGTTAAAGAACTGTTAAGTGAGGAAGTCGATCAGCGAGTGGAAAAAGGGCTTCGGATTATCGAGCGCTGCTGCGGGGATATGAATAAGATTATCAATAATATTTTGGATTTTTCTAAGTTAGAGGCAGGAAAGTTTATATTAGAACCACGTAAATTTCACTTTCGAAGCATGTTAGATTATATAAAGGCACAGCATATTAATAAGATGACAGAAAAAGGCTTGGGCTTTTTTATGACAGTATCTCCGCAAGTGCCGGAATATATTATAGGGGATGAGCTTCGCATTGGACAGATTTTAAATAATTTATTGTCAAATGCTTTGAAATTTACGGCTTTAGGAAAAATTACCTTGGAAATTTTTCGGACGGCGCAAGTAAATGATAAAATAGAATTGTTTTTTATTGTTTCGGATACAGGAATCGGAATTGATAAAGCAGATAAAGATAAGTTATTTCAGAGTTTTTCTCAAGTGGATGCTTCTATTTCCAGAAAATATGGCGGAACGGGTTTAGGGTTGAATATTTGTAAGCAGCTTGTTGAATTGATGGGGGGCAGGATTGAAGTAGAAAGTGAGAAAAACAGAGGAAGTAATTTTTCTTTTTCGGCATGGGTAGGAGTAACAGAGGAAGAGGCTGCTTTGCTTCAGGAAGATGACAGAAAAGAATCGTTTGTTTCTTCCTTTGGAATAGGTGCGTTTGGAAACGGTGCAGAGGATACAGCAAATGTAAGAGAATATGGAACAAAGGAGAATCAGGAAAATCTAAAGAGAACCTTGTCAAAGCTGATTCTTTGTGTGGAGATGGAGAATTGGGAAAAAGCAGAGATGTTTATGGAAACCGTAAAGCAGTTGACAGAAGGTGCACCACGTGAGATCAGCCGTTTGGTTCTTCGTCTGAAAATGGCAATTCAAAAGGAGAATTATGATAAAGTTTCTAGTGAATATAAGGAATTGATAAAGTTGGTATAGAGCAGAAAAAACAAGAGTCAGATAGGAGGCGGATGTATGGCTTATGAGGGAGCAGATCTGAGAAAAGAGAGGATTCTGATTGTAGACGATATGGAAACCAATCGATTGATTTTGGAAGATATTATCATTAATATGGGCTATTCTCCCACATTGGCGGAGAGCGGAGAAGAGGCTTTAGAGATGATTAAAAAATGCCCGCCTCATTTGGTATTGACGGATATTTCTATGCCGGGAATCGATGGTTATCAGCTCTGTAAAATTTTAAAGGGAAATGAGAAGACAAAGGATATTTCTGTAATATTTATTTCTGCATTTGACAATCCCGAAGATATTGTGGAGGGATTTTTGTTAGGGGGAGAGGATTATATTACAAAGCCATTTGTTCCTGAGATTATACAGGCACGGGTGGGGGTACATCTTCGTCTGCTGAAAGCAAAAAGGGAGCTTGTGGAATTGAACCGAAGGCTGCAGGTTTCTGTCAGTGAGCAGTTAAGACAGATGGAATTAGAAAAAAAGAATATTTTGTATGCATTGGCAAATATTGCAGCACAAAATTCCAGTTATGAGGAGAAACACACGGAAAGGCTGAAATACAACTGCCAGATATTGGCACAGGGAATGCAGCTTTCTCTTCAGTTTGGAGATAAAATATCCGATACATTTATTGACACGATTGAATTGGCAGCACCTCTTTGTGATATAGGAAAAATTGGGATTTCAAAAGAGATACTGCAAAAGAGAACAACGCTGACAGAAGAAGAAATTGCTGTCATACAAAGTCATACAACAATAGGAGCAAAACTGTTAGAGGATCTTCATGTAAATAATGATTATAATGAATTTATCAGTACTTCTATTGATATTACACGTTCTCATCATGAAAACTGGGATGGCAGCGGATATCCAGATGGTTTAAAGGGAAAAGAAATTCCTCTTGCGGCACAGATTGTTTCTGTGATATCAACATATTGCACTCTGACAGGAGAAGAGAATTACAGCAGAGAGGAAGCTCTTGCGATAATGAGAAAACAGTCTGGGATTCGCTTTAATCCAGATATTTTTGAAATATGTTGTAAAATATCACGACAGTTATGTTAGACCGGGAGGGACGGACAGTGATAACAGAGGAAGAATTTATTAGAATTTCTACTCATATGAAACAGCATTATGGGATTGATTTAAGCCAGAAAAAAGTAATTATCAATGGGCGAATGGAAAACTATATTAAATCAAATGGCTGGAAGAATTTTCATGAGTATCTGAATGCGATGGAGGCGGATCGCTCAGGGGCATTAGAGAAGGTATTAGTCAATTTTTTGACAACCAATCATACTTATTTTATGCGTGAGTTTGAACATTTTGAATATTTTAAAAAAGAGGTGCTTCCTTGGCTGAAGAAGAAGGAAAGCAGCAGAAAGGATCTGCGTATTTGGTGCGGAGCAGCTTCTACAGGAGAAGAACCCTATATGATTGCAATGGTATTGGCTGATTTTTTTGGTATGGAGCATAGTAATTGGGATACAAAAGTGCTGGCTACCGACATTTCAACTAAAGCACTAAAGCAGGCGATTGCAGGTGTCTATACGGCAGAACAGCTTAAAAATCTTCCAGAACAGTGGAAAAGGCATTTTTTTACTCCGATTGTCGGAGGAGCGCAGTATATGGTAAAGGATGAACTGAAAAAGGAAGTGATTTTTCGTCAGTTTAATTTGATGGATTCGTTTCCGTTTAAAAGGAAATTACATACAGTATTTTTACGAAATGTAATGATTTATTTTGATGATAAGACGAAAAAGGAATTGATTCAAAAAGTATATGACAATATGGAGCCGGGCGGCTATCTGTTTATTGGAACAACAGAAACGCTCGATCGGAGCAGTACACCATTTCAGATTATCCAGCCGTCAATATTTAGAAAGAAGGAAGGTTAATTAAGATATGCGGCCGATTAGAGTTTTAGTTGTGGAAGATTCTATTGTATTTCGGGAGCTGCTGGTACAAAACTTAAACAGAGATCCGGCAGTGCAGGTAGTTGCAACGGCAAGAGATCCCTTTGAGGCAAGGGATGCGATTTTGGCGTATAAACCAGATGTTATGACATTGGATGTGGAACTTCCAAGGATGAGCGGAATCGAATTTTTGCGAAAACTGATACCCCAGTATCCGCTTCCGGTTATTGTAATCAGTGCATTAAGTGATAAAGTATTTGATGCATTAAATGCGGGAGCGGTGGATTTTGTAGCAAAGCCTGCAGTATCAAGCCGAGCGCAGCTTCAGGATTTTATTCGAAATGAACTTTTGGTAAAGATTAAAATTGCATCAACTGCAAAAATTGGAAATATTAAACGAACCGTGATGGAACAGGAACAGCAAAGCCTTTCTGTAAAGGGAAATAATCTGGTTGTGGCAATCGGTGCTTCTACAGGCGGAACAGAAGCAATCTTTTCTGTGGTAAAGGATTATGGAACGGATATTCCGGGAATTGTAATCGTACAGCATATGCCGCAGGGATTTACAGGAATGTATGCAAAGCGGCTAAACGATCAGTGCCGGGTACAGGTAAAAGAGGCACAAACAGGAGATCGGGTGCTGCCGGGGCATGTATTGATTGCTCCGGGAGGAGATATGCATATGCATTTGGTAAAGGTAAATGGTGCTTATCAGGTAGAAGTAAAGAAAGGACCGAAGGTAAACGGTCACTGTCCTTCTGTCGATGTTTTATTTGAATCGGTTGCAAAAGCAGCAGGACCACATGCAGTGGGAATTATTTTGACCGGTATGGGCGGTGATGGGGCAAAGGGATTATTGGCAATGAGAAAGGCAGGAGCTAGAACCATTGGGCAGGATGAATCAACTTGTATTGTGTATGGTATGCCAAAAGTTGCGTATGATTTGGGAGCGGTAGAATATCAGGAAAAACTGACGGATATCGCAGGAAGAACATATGCATTATTAAATAAAATGTAGAGGAGAGAGAATGATGAAGATTCTATTAGCAGAAGACGATTTTGTTACAAGGAAGTTTATGGTAAATTTTCTGTCAAAGTATGGAGAGTGTGATGTAACGGTCGATGGAATGGAAGCAGTGGATGCGTTTATGATGGCATTGGAAGATGATGAGCCTTATGATTTGGTATGTTTAGATATTATGATGCCGGTTATGGATGGTTATCAGGCATTAATGGGGATTCGAAATTTGGAGAAACAAAGAAATGTTCCAGAAGATAAGGCAGTAAAAGTAATTATGACTACGGCTTTAAATGAAGAGAGAAATGTAAAGATGGCGTTTGAGTTAGGCTGTACCATTTATTCCGGGAAACCAATCGATCAGGGAAGATTTGAGCAGGCGTTGAAGAAGTTGAACCTTATTTGACGAAAGAACAAACTGGAATATGCAGGAAAGGAGAAGGATATGGCTGAAGAATTTAACACAGAAGATATGCTGGAAATATATCTGTTTGAGAATCAGCAGTTACTGGAGCAGCTTCAAGAAATTGTGTTGGATCAAAAAGATGCGGATTGTTTTGATGAAGACAGCATAAATGAAATATTCAGAACCATGCATACGATTAAGGGTTCATCTGGTATTATGATGTTTGACAA